>NZ_JACYHC010000518.1:0-3948 GCF_017152085.1 Staphylococcus sp. EG-SA-2 | reverse complement strand
TTTTACGCCAAGTGATTAGAGAAGAAGGTCTTGAAAGAGAAATTTGGCAATACTTCACAGTGTTACCAAACATTCAATCAGTAGGTGTTATGGGAGACTACCGTACGTATGATCACACAGTAGGTATCCGTGCAGTAACATCTATCGACGGCATGACAAGTGACTTCGCACGCATCGATTGGGAAGTCTTACAAAAGATTTCAAGTCGTATCGTAAACGAAGTAGACCACGTCAATCGCGTAGTCTATGACATTACATCAAAACCACCAAGCACAATTGAGTGGGAATAATTATATATAATAAAACCACCTGTTTGCACGGGTGGTTTTTAATTTGAGTAGTTGGAAAATTACAATAAGGACGGAAAAGGGGTAAGGTGTTCTAAGTTTGCGTTTTAATTCATCAATAAGGCAATTTTCCGTGTTTATTTTTATATAAAATTTCATATTGTTTAGGATCTTCTTGTTTTAAATCATAAATTATAGTTTCGTCTACTATTTTTTCTAATTCAAGTGTATTAAAGCTCCAGTCATTTGTTGTTATTATAAATATTTTTTGGACTGGGTTGTTATTTATATGATTAATTAGCCTAGGAGTATCTGTTTCTATTATTAGAGCAGATTCTACAGGATAGTAAATAGCAAAGTCTCCGTGATAAATTGTGTTTCTTTCATAGAGGTTAACCTCTAAGGTTAAATTACTCAATTTGAAGATTTTGTTTTGAGTTATATTTTTAGGAATAATTCGATTATCTACTATTTGTTTTAGGTTGCCTATTGAACGAGTGTGTATCGTCCCTTTTGTGTAATCGGAATTATTTAAAGCTCTTAAAACAGTTGTTAATTTATACTCGTTAATATAACCCTTTACTAAAGCCATCCGTTTATCGCTACCTATAAAATCTTTCAGTTTTTTGTTGAATTCATTTTTGTTGTGCATAATATTTTATCCTTTCCATTAGTTGATTGTTTTCATTTGTTCAAATCTCTATTCATTTACTCGGATACAGGGCTGTGTATTTGCAGAGTAATATTATGATTGGAATAACCAACGCGTTCCGTATTCGTTTTGAGTGACGCAGCTAGCTACGATAATAATGACATGTGGCTTATAACACATTGTGTAATTTATTGTGTGTTTTGTGATGTCTATATTGGTTGCAGATTGTTGTATATTTCACTTAAAGGGCATTTATATAAAAAAAGAGGCCAGATGACGTATCATCTGACCTTCAGCTAAAACGCTGAGAATATGTCATTCTTCAAGAGAATGAAGCCGGAATGGTTACCGGGAATTTGTAAATCAATTATATCAGATGTAATATTACAATTCAATTAGAAAAGAACTTTATCTTTAATTGCTTTTCGATTTCATTCATGTCATCTTCTGAAATTATTATCGTTCCAGTAGGATCAGAATCATTTATTTTGCTTATACGTCTTTTGCTTATTGTTGTAATTGCTGATATATTAACGTATGTATCTTTCCCTTTGTGCTTGGAATAAACACCTATCACTCTATACAGTTCATTAGCTTTTTGATTTAAGTTAGACAAAAGCTTTTTATCTTCTGTGCTAAGTTTAATGTCAATATCTCTATATTTTTGGGTTAATGCTTGTACTTTACTACTGATATCGATAATCTGTTTTTTTAAATCTGTTGCTGTTAGATTTAGCACCGATTCGTTTAACTTCAAATAATTTTTATTACCTTTGGAAGAAAGTGGAACTATTGTAACTGTTTCTTTTCCTTTATTGTCTTTGTTATCTAATATTACACAAAAATGATTACCAGAAAACTCACTTCCAATATTACTCCCTAGTTTTACATATACCACTGTTCCTCTACTAAATGATTTATAATATCTTTTTTTATTGCTTGTAACATCGCTATGTATAGCAATTGAATAAAACTCTAGCCAATGAGGCATGTATATAACTTTCATGTTTTTACTATCGGATTTTGAATAAGCTTGTTTTAGTTTTTTGTTTGACGTATTTAATTTACTATTTGCTTGATTGATATTTTTAGACATTAAATAGTGTTCTCCTAATCAATTTATTCTTCTTTATATCAGCATTATTAGCACTGAAATTAACATGAATGGTACGAAAATAGATGTTACTATAAAACCAACAATTTTTATTAGGTGGAACTCATCAATTTTGTATTTAGCAAATTTCGCAATGACCTTCTATTTATTCGCTTTTTATAGTTCATGTATGTGTAAAAAAGTCTATATTGAACATCTAATTATAAGCGAATTCCTAATGCTAAAAGCAATCTAACTTACTTAAATATTATTATGAGTTTTTATTGAAATTAAATAAATTTAAACTATTTCTTAGTCTCTCCATATCGTTGGAAGTTGGTTCTTTATATAATCAGATAAATTAGAATCTTCAAGTAATGTATCTTTAAAAAGTTCAGTTTCTAAATCAACTTTAAAATTTGCTTTAAAACATCATGTTCCATTTTTAAATGTTGAACTTCTTTGCGTAATTTTATTAACTCTTTTTCATCACTTTTTAAATTATCTTGATGATTGAAGGGTCCAGTATTTTGGTGTTGTTTTATCGAATTTGAGATAATTGAGGGTTTTAAATCATACTTTCGTATAATTTCATTCTTAAGCTTACCATTTTTATATAATCTAACCATTTGTAACTTAAACTCTGAACTAAATGTTCTTCTTTCTTTTGTCATAATAAGATTGACTACTTTCTTAATTTAACAATATCTATTCTCATAGAATTTGTTCAATTAAGTGTAGACGATTCACTGACACATCATAAGTACGTAAGGAATTTTGATCGTTCATTGTTATTGCTTTATGTTTTAGGGAATGTGCTATTGAAGGGTTTAAAGATGTTTGAAATGTCTTGGTTTCTTGACTTATATAGTTATGAAAGAGGGCGTTGTCCTTTATAGCATTTCTGAGATTAGAAATGCTATAAATAAAGTTATTAAGATTTTTTGTTTTCATGTAATTTAAGAAATGGATTTGTTTTTAGTGGGTTATTTTTAATTCTGTTCTTAAATGGTTTGAATTTTGCGGTTGCAAATATGATAGCAGCTTCTTTTGACAAAGTAATAGAACCTTTTTCTTCTGGTACCATGATATTCACTCCTTGTACAATTGGATTTAAATCTTATAAAATAATTTTACTATACAAAATAGGTTGTGTGAATAGTTTCTTATTGTTACCAAATAATATGTTTGGAAGCGTTATGTAATGCCAATCAACACCGAAGTTCTCATGTCCTCTTTCCTTTTACGACTACATATATTGTTAATAATATTGAAATAATAAACTTATAGTGATAATTTATTTAATAGATCCATGAGAGTAGGAACCCCACCATACGGGAATTTCGAAATCATGGGTTTTTTGTTTTAAAGGATTGATGCAATAGATAAAGTAGCCATTCTAATATATGGAGTATTTATCAGCTAAAAATTAAAACAGATATGGGTTTTCTTCATTAAATCATTTTTCTATAAGGAAACAGAGGAAACGCTACTGTCACCTCTGCTTGAAATAATTAGGATGAAATACT
The DNA here is from genome assembly GCF_017152085.1 of Staphylococcus sp. EG-SA-2. Classification (NCBI taxonomy): domain Bacteria; kingdom Bacillati; phylum Bacillota; class Bacilli; order Caryophanales; family Staphylococcaceae; genus Staphylococcus; species Staphylococcus sp. EG-SA-2. The sequence goes on along the minus strand of NZ_JACYHC010000518.1, from coordinate 387 downwards.
CTGAGTTTATGAACGTCCACACCCAAAACACTCAAACCCTCCAAACTCTCAACCCCAGACTACATCTCCAAACCCCCAAACACCAATACTTACCAAAGCATTGATATGAGTGCCAATACTGGCAATGTGCCTTGTTTGAAAAAGATACTAATATTGCTTGAAAGGCCACCATAAATAGCAACGCCAATGATATACACTAAAATAGCTGTGCATATTTCTTTTGGATTACTGCTGATAAACAAACCGTATATTAGCAAAACTCCGATTAAACCGTTATATACGCCTTGGTTCTTCAAAAGTAGGTTAATATTTTTGTCTTTCAATTTATCGACGCTTATATTAAATGTCTCGCTAGTCTTTTTGGAAGTTGTAGCAATCGTTTCAAGG
>NZ_JACYHC010000517.1:0-3960 GCF_017152085.1 Staphylococcus sp. EG-SA-2 | reverse complement strand
AAAGCAAGTCATGAAAAATATTTGAAAGTTGCTATGGGGAAAATTGAACATAAAGCAGAGAAAGAAACTTTAAATAAAGCAGACTTTGCTGTTATAAAGGCATATGCCAAAGAACATCCAGAAGACGATATCCCGAAAAGTATATTGAAATATATAAATGACAATAAAGACAGTATTAAAAGAGATATAGGATTAGATATTACGTCAACACTTTTAGAGCAAGGCGGTATAAATGCAAGTAAATTCGGTGTATTTATCAATACAGCAGGTGGAGTGAAAGGCCCAGCAGGTCCAAATTCATTTGTGGAAGTCAAACGTACATCAGGTAATGTGTTTATAGAAAATGGTAGTAAATTTGCAAAAGGCGGAAAATACCTAGGTAAAGGTGTTGCTGGTGTAGGATTTGGTATAGGTATGTATGATGACCTTGCAAATGATGATAAAACATTTGGAGAGGCGTTGTCGCATAATGGTATGACGCTTGCAGCTGGATCTGCAGGGACAGCAGTTGGAGCTGGATTAGCGACTTTTGTTTTAGGAAGTAATCCAGTAGGATGGGTGATTTTAGCAGGTTTGGCTATGAGTACAGTATTTGCATTAGGAACAGATTTAATTTATCAAAATAATATTTTTGGATTAAAAGATAAAGTAGACTGGGTAGGGCATAAAATCGATAATAGTATAGATGTTGTTAAAAAAACTACAGAAAAATCCATGGATAGTGTTGGGAATGCTGTTAGTGAAGCTAAAAATATTATTAGCAATCATATAAATCCAATGAAATGGGCGTGGTGAGTTTTGCTTTTTAATGTTAAGGTTATTAATAAAAATCCGAGATATAAAGTCGTTCAATATAATGATGAGTATTTGTTAATTGATTTAGTAAGTACTTGGCTTGTATACTTTTTTCCTTTTATTAATTGGTTCATTCCCAAAAGGTATGCAAAACTTAGTGAGAAGGAACTTGAAAATTTAAATGTTGATAAACAAAATAAAAATAATATTTTCTGGCCAGTTACTGGTAGTTCGTTTTTATTTGTAGTTATTTTACGGAAATATGTACATACGTTTGAAGTTCAATTAGATAATAAGATTTTAATATCTTTATGTTTTATAGGATTTATAGGTATTGCAGCATTTTACATTTACTTAAATAAAAAGCTTAAACTAAAGATATATGATGATAATCTAGATAATGAAAATAAGGTTATATTAGTGCCTACTTTTAAAGATGGAAGTTTTATAGTTTTCACATATCTATTATTAGGAGGTTGTTCCATATTATTTTTAATATGGCTAATGACTATAAAACCTCAAAATCTACTGGTATTTATTATGTGGATTATTATTACAATTTTTTTCTTTCTAATAAGCATGGGCTCAATTAGTAATAAAAAGGTTTATGCCAAACTTAAAAAGCAATAGTAATTACTAAACTTAGATTGTAGTTCGTAAGTTAAGTAATAAACAGGAAAATAGTATGTTACTAAAATACAAAACACTTATAAAGTATCTGAAAGTGTATTAGATATAAAACCAACGAGACGGAAGTGGTAAATTTTGCTTTACGAATCTAATATTATTAACAAAAATCCCAGATATAGAATTATTAAATATAAAAACGACTATCTGATGATTGATTTAGTAAGCACATGGTTAGTTTTGTTCTTTCCGTTTATTAATTGGTTAATCCCAAAAAAATATGTCCAAATCAGCAGAGAAGAGTTTGATAATTTAAATATTGTTAAACCAGTTAAAAATAAAGCTTTATGGCCAGTTATAGGTAGCATACTTTTATTTGGCACTATGTTTAGAGATAAAATATATATACCTGATTCTCATTTAGAAAAAAATTGCGTTATTATCATTTGTTCGGTTTTATTATTAAGTATTCTAGTGTTTTATATATATTTAAATCAGAAAGTAAAGTTATCTATCTATAATAATCGGAGTAGCAATGGAAAAATTATGATTTTTCCATCATTCAAGAATCTTTGCTTTGTACTATTTTCTTATTTTTTCTGTGGTGGATTATCAATCATGTTCTTAGATGTTTTGATTAGTTTATCTATCCAAAATATTATAGTATTTATTGCTTGGGTTATTATGACAATGCTATTTTTCTTTATAAATATGTCTTCAATAATAGACAAAAAGATTCATGTTATATATTTAAGGTCATATAAATATTAATTTTGATACAAAAGGGCACAAGTGTTTTGAGAAACAGAAACGATAATATAGCTGTGTGAATTTGTTATTAATAGGAAGTGATAATTATTGCTTTGTGAAACCGAAATTATCAATAAAAATCCGAAATACAGAGTTATTAAGTATGATGATGAGTATTTAATGGTCGATGTAATAAGCACTTGGCTTGTATACTTTTTTCCATTTATTAATTGGTTCATTCCAAAAAGGTGCGCCAAAATTAGTAGAGAAGAGTATGAAAAACTGAACACTGTTAAGCCAGTTAAAAATAAAAATTTTTGGCCTGTTGTAGGAGGAACAATCCTACTAGGTGCTACTTCCAGAAAGTACATACACTTACTTAATATTCAATTAGAAAAAAGATCGGTTATATTTATATGCTTCGTTGTATTTCTATGTATTTTAATCTTTTTTGTGCTTCTGAATCGAAAATTAAAATTGAAAGTTTTCGATAATAAAAAAGAAGAACAAAAAATAATTTTAGTACCAACATTAAAAAATGCTGTTCTTATATTATATGGCTATTTGTTGATTGGAGGCATGTCAATATTAGCTTTAAGCATGTTGCTGACATTAGAAAACCAGAATTTAATAACTTTTATAGCTTGGGGTATGGGGTTAATGTTGTTTTTCTTGATGAATATAACACTCATTGTCAATAAAACAGTCAAAGTTATAAAAAGGTGAATAAATAACTAATTATATTGTATTGGCCGTTCTTCAAATAAAAAATAATTTGAATAAGGTGGAAGTGATAAACAGTGCTTTGCGAATCTAGAGTCATTAATCAAAACCCTAAATATAGAATTATTAAATACAATAATGAATATTTCATGGTTGATTTAGTAAGTACTTGGATTGCTTATTTTTTGCCCATGATTAATTGGTTTATTCCCAAAAAGTACGCGAAAATTAGTAGAGAAGAATTTGAAAGTTTAAATATTGTCAAACCCGCTAAAAATAATACTTTCTGGCCTGTTGCAGGATTTGCAGTGTTATTAACAACCTTAACAAGAAAATATATCTATTTGCTTAACATCCATTTAGAAAAAGAAATAGTTATATTAACATGCTGTATGATACTTCTAGGTGTTTTCGCATTGTTTATATATATAAATACAAAATTGAAGTTACATATTTTTGATAAAAATAAAAGTAATAACGAAAAGATCATATTAATACCTACATTTAAAAATATTTGTTTATCCTTATTTGCTTATATATTATTTGGTGGATTGTCAACAATGGCTCTGAGTATGTTAGTAACTTCATCCCCTCAAAATATAATAGAATTTCTTGCTTTAATTGGCATGACTGCATGCTTCTTTCTACTGAATATGTCATCGGTTCTAGATAAAAAAATTCATGTTATTTTAAAAACAAATAAGTAGTAAAATTGATTAACTTAGGTAGTATCGGATACTTAAATGTTGGTTCATAAAAAGCAATGATTTTAAATCGAGGAGCTATCTTAGAACAGGGAAATAAAACAGCCAAAGTTATAAAAAGTGAATTAATAACTAATTATATTATGTTAGCCACGCTTCAAATAAAAAATAATTAGAATAAGGTGGGATTGATAATCAATGCTATGCGAATCTAAAATCATCAATAAAAACCCCAAATATAGAATTATTAAATATAATGATGAGTACTTAATGATCGATATAATAAGCACTTGGATTAGTTTATTTTTTCCTTTTATTAATTGGTTCATCCCCAAAAGATACGTCAAAATTAGTAGAGAAG
>NZ_JACYHC010000516.1:0-3963 GCF_017152085.1 Staphylococcus sp. EG-SA-2 | reverse complement strand
AACAAATGGTTACTACTATGTCGATGTGACTAAGGACGAGGATGAAGGAAAACCGCACGACAATGAAAAAAGATATCCGGTTAAAATGGTCGATAATAAAATCATTCCAACAAAAGAAATTAAAGATAAAAACATAAAAAAAGAAATCGAAAACTTTAAGTTCTTTGTTCAATATGGAAACTTTAAAGATTTGTCGAAGTACAAAGATGGAGATATTTCATACAATCCAGAGGTGCCAAGTTATTCAGCAAAATATCAAGTAACTAATGATGATTATAATGTAAAACAATTACGTAAAAGATATGATATACCGACGAATAAAGCACCAAAGTTATTGTTGAAAGGTACAGGTAATTTAAAAGGCTCATCAGTTGGATATAAAGATATTGAATTTACTTTCGTGGAGAAAAAAGGTGAAAATATATACTTTAGTGATAGTCTACATCTTGAACCAAGTGAGGATAAATAAACGTGACCAATAAAGAGTATGAAATCGAACCCGGAAAAAGAGAGTGATGAAATGATAAAACGTGTAAATAAATTAGTGCTAGGTATTAGTTTTCTGTTTTTAATCATCAGTATCTTTGCTGGTTGTGGTACAGGGAAAGAAGCGGAAATAAAGAAAAGTTTTGAAAAAACGTTGAGTATGTATCCGATTAAAAATCTAGAGGATTTATACGATAAAGAAGGATATCGTGATGATCAATTTGATAAAAATGATAAGGGAACATGGATTGTTCGTTCGTCAATGTCGATTCAATCTAATGGAAAAGATATGAATATAAAAGGCATGGTTTTATATATGAATAGAAATACAAGAACAACAAATGGCTATTACTATGTTGATGTTATAGAAAGAGAAGATAAAGGTATACATCGTGATAACGAAAAAAGATATCCGGTTAAAATGGTCGATAATAAAATCATTCCAACTAAAGAAATTAAAGATGAAAAAATAAAAAAAGAAATCGAAAACTTTAAGTTCTTTGTTCAATATGGCGACTTTAAAGATTTGTCGAAGTACAAAGACGGCGATATATCATACAATCCAGAGGTGCCGAGTTATTCAGCAAAATATCAATTAACTAATGATGACTATAATGTAAAACAATTACGAAAAAGATATAATATACCAACGAATAAAGCACCAAAGCTATTGTTGAAAGGTACAGGGAATTTAAAAGGTTCATCAATTGGCTACAAAAAAATTGAATTTACTTTCGTAGAGAAAAAGGGAGAAAATATATACTTTAGTGATGGGCTACATTTTAATCCAAGTGAGGATAAATAATCATGATTCGATCAAATTATGAAATCGATCCAGGAAAAACAATAAAAAGAAATAGGATTGTGAAATTATGAAACGATTAAATACATTGGTATTGTACATCAGTTTTTTGATATTAATCATCAGTATCGTTGCTGGTTGTGGTACAGGGAAAGAAGCGGAAATAAAGAAAAGTTTTGAAAAAACATTGAGTATGTATCCAATTAAAAATCTAGAGGATTTATACGATAAAGAAGGCTATCGTGATGACGAATTTGATAAAAATGATAAAGGAACGTGGACTATTAGTTCTGAAATGGCAATTCAGAAAAAGGGAGAAGCCTTAAATATAAAAGGTATGGTTTTGAAGTTAAATAGAAATACAAGGAGTGCAAAAGGATTTTACTATGTTAATGCGATAAAGAAGGATGAAAATGGCAGACCTCAGGATAAGCAAATAGAATATCCCGTTAAAATGATTGACAATAAAATCATTCCAACTAAAGATATCAAAGATGAAAAAATAAAAAAAGAAATCGAAAACTTTAAGTTTTTCGCGCAGTATGGCAATTTTAAAGATTTGACGAAGTATAAAGGTGGAGATATTTCATATAATCCAGAAGCCCCGATTTATTCAGCAAAATATCAACTAACCAATGATGATTATAATGTAAAGCAATTACGTAAAAGATATGATATACCGACGAATAAAGCTCCAAAGTTATTGTTAAAAGGTTCAGGAAATTTAGATGGTTCATCAATTGGATACAAAAAAATTGAATTTACTTTCGTAGAGAAAAAAGGAGAAAACACTTACTTTACAGCTAACCTACATTTTAAACCGAGTAATGATGAATAATCGTGACTAATAAAGAGTATGAAATCGATTCAAGGAAACAAAATAAAAAGAAGAGAGTTGTAAGGTGATGAAACGTTTAAATAAATTAGTGTTAGGTATTAGTTTCTTATTTTTAGTCATTAGTATTACTGCTGGTTGTGGCATGGGTAAAGAAGCGGAAATTAAGAAAAGTTTTGAAAAGACAATGAGTATGTATCCGATTAAAAACCTAGAGGATTTATATGACAAAGAGGGCTATCGAGATGATCAATTTGATAAAAATGATAAGGGAACATGGATTGTAAATTCTCAAATGGCAATTCAAAATAAAGGAGAACCTATGAAATCAAAAGGCATGGTTCTGTATATGAATAGAAATACAAGAACAACAAATGGCTATTATTATGTTAATGTGATTAAGTGCGAGGATAAAGGTAAACATCAAGACAATGAAAAAAGATACCCTGTTAAAATGGTCGACAATAAAATAATCCTTACTAAAGAAATTAAAGATGAAAACATAAAAATAGAAATCGAAAACTTTAAGTTTTTTGTTCAATATGGAAACTTTAAAGATTTGGAAAATTATAAAGATGGAGATATATCATATAATCCAGAGGTGCCAAGTTATTCAGCTAAATATCAATTAACTAATGATGATTACAATGTAAAGCAATTACGTAAAAGATATGACATACCAACAAATAAAGCACCGAAGTTGTTGTTGAAGGGTACAGGGAATTTAAAAGGTTCATCAGTTGGATATAAAGACATTGAATTTACGTTTGTAGAGAAAAAAGAAGAGAACATTTACTTTAGTGATGGGTTAATTTTTAAACCAAGTGAGGATAAATAATCATGACTCGATTAAAATATGAAATCAATCCAGGAAAGATAATAATAAGAATAGGATTGTGAAATTATGAAACGATTAAACAAATTGGTATTGTATATTAGTTTTTTGATATTAGTCATTAGTTTCACTGCTGGTTGTGGCATGGGTAAAGAAGCGGAAATAAAGAAAAGTTTTGAAAAAACATTGAGTATGTATCCGATTAAAAATCTAGAGGATTTATACGATAAAGAAGGCTATCGTGATGATCAATTTGATAAAAACGATAAAGGCACATGGATTATTAATTCTGAAATGGTTGTTCAACCTAAAGGGGAACGTATGAAATCAAAAGGTATGGTTCTATATATGAATAGAAACACTAAGACTACAACCGGGAAGTATATAGTGAGTGAAACACTTCATGATGAAGATGGTAGACCTAAGAGTAAAGATAAAGAATATCCGGTTAAAATGGTAGACAATAAAATCATTCCAACTAAAGGTATCAAAGACGAAAATATAAAAAAAGAAATCGAGAATTTTAAGTTCTTCGCGCAATATGGCAGCTTTAAAGATTTGTCGAAGTACAAAGACGGCGATATATCATATAATCCAGAGGTACCGAGTTATTCAGCAAAATATCAATTAACTAATGATGACTATAATGTAAAACAATTACGAAAAAGATATAAAATACCAACGAATAAAGCACCAAAGTTATTGTTGAAAGGTTCGGGAGACTTAAAAGGTTCATCAGTTGGATATAAAGACATTGAATTTACTTTTGTGGAGAAAAAAGGTGAAAATACTTTTTTTACTGATAGTCTACATCTTGAACCAAGTGAGGATAAATAATCTCCTGCCTCCCACACGATTCAACACGAATTTCAAATATGTTGCTGTAAAATAATGTAAAATAAACGTATTCATATTACTGAATTGAGGGATAGTATGCAACGTGATTATTTAATTCGAGTAGAAACTGAAAGCATGCCAGATTTCAAAAGGCTCAATGGTTTAATG
>NZ_JACYHC010000515.1:0-4003 GCF_017152085.1 Staphylococcus sp. EG-SA-2 | reverse complement strand
GAATTGATTGTTATGCCATTCATACCGCTATCACTGTAAGTTTTATCCCACCATTGAATAGTACCGGATGAACCTCCGTCTTCGCCTTCTCCATCAATATATGTTGAAATACCAAAATGTGACATATAAAGTGAACCGCCTGCGGTATTATTTCTAAACCTTAGATGTCCATCTTTAAGACGTGTGAATATATCATCGGTTGATCGTTTGCCTTTCCAAGTTCGTTGCACAATACCACCTAGTTCAATAGAATCATTCTGTATTTGAACATATCTGTTATTGTTACCGCCTTTAATTCCAATTCTATTAACATTGATATCAAGACCCTCTCTTGATAAATTAAGGCTGTTGACAATATCGGTTTTATCTACTTTATCTCGCATATTTTGGATAAGAAGGTTTATTTCTCTATTACCGTTAATATCAATTTTATCAGCATTTAATCTAATACCACGTGGCCCCACATTCAAAGCTTGAGCCACTCCGTTATCATCATATCTGATTGTTGTTCCATCTGTAACATTTTGAACAATCTCGTTTAATATATTTGAAAGTGTACGATTGGTTGCATTAAACTCTTCTTTAGTAGTTCTTAATTTGATTTCCTTACCATTTTGTATAATTTGAGAACCATAGCGAGTCAGTGTTTTCCTCTGTGCATCTGTGCTTTCTTTGACCTTGTTGTCTGTATAAGCATTAGCTTTCTTTTCAGCGTTTCTAGCCTTTAGTTCTGCGTTTTGTTTTGCCTCTTCAAGTTTAGCTTGAGCATCTTGTATAGCGCGTTGCTCTTCTTCCGAAATTTTACCATCAGCATACGCTTGCGATTCCTTCTCTTTAAGATCATCTTGAGCATCAATGTATGATTTTAAAGCTTCTTGCGCTTCTTGATTTGCTTGTTCAATACTTGCTTTAATCTCAGGATTATTGGACAAATCACTTAACTGGTCATCAGTATATTGTTTTTGTTCTTCCAATCCGTTTCGATATTCGTTTAACGTAACTTTATCTTTGATTTCACCTTTTAAAGTCGTTCTCTCAGCTTCAGCAGTATCTAAACGTTCAACAATACCGTCTTTGTCTGTTTTATAGTCCGATGTTTTTACATAGTCACGTAATTGTTCTTTTGTGAATTCTCTAGCTGCTTCAATAGCTGATTTAACAACATTAGGTTCTCCGACTAACTGCAAATCTTCATTCACCGTTAAACCAAATTTTGTTGCTATTATTTCCAACGCTTCTTTATATTTTTCATCAGTGTATTGTGACTGTAATAATTTAAATCTATCTGAAATGGCGATTTTGACATCTTCTACATCTGTATAAACATCTTGTAATTTCTTTCTATACTCAAGAAATAAAGCTTGTGTATCTACCAACCGACCAATCGTTGCAGTTTCGGGTGTCATAGATTCTAAATTATTTTTAATTTGATTATAAACATCAATCACAGCGTCTAAACTTGCTTGTAAGTCCTCTTTCAAATCATTATCTACTAAGTACTCGCTATTCAGTAATTCTGTAGCTTCTGACAAAAGACTAGCGTGTTGTATAGATAAATTAATAAAAATATTGTTTAATTCACTGAATAGCGCTTTCTCTCTTGTTATACCACCTAATTTTTCAACATCATTTGGTGTTGCTTCAATCCATCGACCATTCCAATATCTACGCAAGACAGCAACATCAGGGTTACTTGTATCATACCAAAGCATATCATTGACTGGATTTTCTGGCGGTGTATCACTTTTGTGTATTTTGTGTTCAAAGTATTCTAATTCACCATCTACAACATCTTTAACTATAGTGTTGATATTGCTAATATTATCGTTTAACTTTTGATGTATTATGTTCAATCGCTTGTTAAACTCTTCTCGTAATTCTGATTCTTTGAACTCTTTAGGTTGACCGAATGTATATGTGCTATTTTCTGAAATTATGTTATATTCTTCGGCAATAACTTCTGCCTCTACATACAATGGCGGGTTAAAATCTCTATGTTTTACTCTGACTGTATCACCAATTGATATAATCTCGTGCGGATACGTAACTTCCAAATCAGTAGAAGTAATCTCATATGACATAACTGCCGACTTACGTTTATTTAACTCTGTTTTGGCTAAAGAACGCAACCGTGTTTCATTCATATTTTGATCATCTGATTGAGGTTCGTATATTCCCCAAATATAACGGGTAGGTAAGTTGAATTGACTTTGTGCTTCGTCATCAGTCACAACTAACTCTAAACGCTTTCCTTTGTCATTTTCGGGTCCCACAGCAATTAATGCTGTTTTGATTTCTGACATATCAATCTTCCTAGTTAACCCAACCAAATCTTTACCATACTCAATTTCTTTACCTTTGAATAAGCTGTTTTTCTTTTTGAGTACCACATATCTACCTTTGACGGTATTAGAACTAAGCTCTATATAAAAATCCAATACCATTTTATAGGTTGTACATAATTGCTTTAAAACTTCATATCTAGTTTGATAAGAAGTCCATGACGTAGTACGTAAGCCATCGTATTCGGTTTGTTCAGAAACTTCCCAACCTGTATCGCTCAACACATCTTTCAATGCTTCTGAAGTTGTCTTTTTCTCAAATTTGCCTGGTGCATACGGTTTAGCTGTTGTTATATCAGCAAGATAAGACGCTATACATTCTATCTCTGTGTAGCCGTCCATCGTATCTTGAACCCAGTTAATAATAAATTCACGCCATTGTTTGTTTGAATCCCTTATAATAACACGATGTCGTTCACGGAACTTTTCAGCTCTTTCTGATGATATGAGCAGTTCAAGCATTTCTGAATTGTCATTAACATTACGTTTATGAATCGCTCTAACTAAGGAAGGGTCATCAGTAGAAAGGAAATCTATAATCTTGTCGTTAAAATCTAAAACATGTATCACACTCTCATCTCCTTTCTATAAATATCTATCTTGCCATTTAACCGTCGTATCAAAGACGTTTTCAGGTTGTATGATTAATTCACTGTACCCAGAATCAACATTGAAATAATTACTTCCAAACGATTTCTCGCTCAACATTGGTTCCTCATTGATGACAACACTTTTTGCTTGCATATCTATTTTCACTAAATCACCTTTTTGTATAATGACATCCCTTGCGCCTTTCGGTTTTGGTAGAATCTCCGTATTGAATGAACCTAATCCATTCATCTCCATCCACTTATAACCATTATACTTCGCACTATAGATAGCTATGATAGAAGCTGGACGCTGATAAAACTTACCGCCATCTATCCACTCTTTCTCATCCATATCAATAGGTTTACGTCTATCTGGGTCTTTAATGTGATCAAATTTCCAAGTTTTAATAGAAAATTTATTACCTACTCTTCTGAGCCGCATATAAACAACGATTCTGTCCAAGTTATACATTATCGGTTTATTCTGATAGTCGTATATCTTTTTGGGGTCTCCTTTTTGGTTATACAACGTAACAACAATATGTCCTATTTTTCTATCATGATATTTATTTTCATAACCAATAGAAGCAAGTAACTTACCATCACTATCATAAATATGTTGTGCTGTTCTTCCGGCACCTTTACCTTTTTGTTCAACAATACATTTATAGGTAATTTGAAAATCTGTCATCGCTTTAGGGAGCCCTCGTTTCGTGCCAGCACCAACCCAACCTTTTGCATCAGGAAAATTAGTTGCTTTATATCCTTCGCCAAGATTGGATATCACAAAGTCACCGCCGACTTTACCACCTAAATCATTACTTGGAATATCTTCAGTAATCATCTTAGTCCAACCTTTGAAATCACGAAACTCACTATGATAAACAGGAGGCATGTAATCCTTAACTTCTTTGGTTACCTCATCATCACCAACCATAAAATAATCTTCATCATTTTTAGTGATCATAAAGTAACTAGATGGTTTAATTGCTCGGGCTTCAACAATTAAAGGAGTGTCAGCAGTCCCACTATTTACAACTGAAACTTGGTCTGAAATCGCAGTATTTTTAT
>NZ_JACYHC010000514.1:0-4003 GCF_017152085.1 Staphylococcus sp. EG-SA-2 | reverse complement strand
TATCCAAATAATGTGAAACAAACATTTTTTAGTGTAGGTATTAAAAAAATTTTTGACCTTTTATTTTTAGTATTATAAATATTTAAAGATGATTTTTTAATTAGGCGTACATAAAATATTAAAATCCCTATAAATGTGATGCAACATATGGCAATAACTAATTTTTTATCAAGTTGAATGTCAAGTAAATGTGTATATTTTCTTAATGCAACTCCCAGCAAAGCAGAGCTACCTGCAACTGGCCAAAAAACATTCTTTTTAGCAGGTTTAACAATATTTAAGTTTTCAAACTCTTCTCTACTAATTTTGACGTATTCTTTTGGGATGAACCAATTAATAAAAGGAAAAAATAAACTAATCCAAGTGCTTATTATATCGACCATTAAGTATTCATCATTATATTTAATAATTCTATATTTTGGGTTTTTATTGATGATTTTAGATTCGCATAGCAACATTTACCAGCTCCATTTCTTAGGGCTTATATGATTAGAAATACTTTTTGAAGCTTCACCATGACATTTTCAACACCATCTACTGTTTTTTCTGCAGATTTTTCTACAGCATCTATACCAACGTCTAGTTTATGTCCTATCCAATCGTTTTTATCTTTTATTCCAAATTCATTTTTTTGATTGGTCCAATATACAAGTATTGCCGAAATAGAACCTGCAGTAAATCCAGCTAAACCATCATTTTTCCACCGTGTTAGTTTTAGATAATACATAAATTTTTTTGTCAATAATCGATGACATGTTTAACAGAAAGAAACCTGCAGTCATTACCAACCAACCAATAAAGCCTATTATATTTTGAGGATTTAAAGTTAATAACATACTTAGAGCCATTATTGAAAGACCGCCAAATAAAAAATAATAAAATATTGTGAAACAAAAGTTTTTTAATGAAGGAAATAAAATTATTTTCCCTTTACTAGAGTTATTATTATAAATTTCCAACCTTAGCTTACGATTCAGAAATAAAAAAAGTATTAAAACACCCAGAAATATTGCACAACATATTACAATCACCATGTTTTTCTCTAATTGAATATTAAGTGAAGGAATATATTTTCTAAACGTAACTCCGAACAAAATAGTACTACCTGCAACTGGCCAAAAAGCTTTATTTTTAACAGGTTTGACAATGTTTAAATCGTCAAATTCTTTTTTACTGATTTTGACATATTTTTTTGGAATTAACCAATTAATCATAGGAAGAAATAAAGTTAACCAGGTACTTACTAAATCAATCATTAAATATTCATCACCATATTTAATAACTCTATACTTAGGATTTTTGTTGATAACTTTAGATTCACATAGCAATATTTATCACTACCATTCCTTTGTTTATTATTCCTATTAAAACTTTTCAATTCCATTTGATTTAAATAATACATGAACTTTATTGTCATATAGTGAGCACATATTTAAAAATAAGAAAAACAAAAATATTACAAACAAAGTTATAAATAATATTATATTTTGAACTTCAATCGTCAATAACATATAAATAGTAAAGAATGAACCACCACCTAAATAAATATATAAAACTATTGATAAACAAAGACTCTTTAAAGTGGGAAATATGATTATCTTATTGCTTTTATTTTTGTTTTCATTATAGATTTGTAACTTTAACTTTTGATTTAAATATAAAAAAAACAGAAAAATACCTAGTATTATGATGCAACAAATTAAAATTACTATACTATATTCATATTTAACGATAAATAAATGGGAATACCTTCTTAACATAACACCAAATAAGACCGTACTTCCTGCCACTGGCCAAAAAGAATTGATTTTAGCTGTCTTCACAATGTTTAAAGTTTCAAAATCTTTTTCGCTGATTTTGACGTACTTTTTTGGAATCAGCCAATTAATCATTGGGAAAAAGAGTGCTAACCATGTACTTACTAAATCAATCATCAAATATTCATCTTTGTATTTGATAATTCTATATTTGGGATTCTTATTAATATTTTCAGTTTCACAAAGCAATGTCTCCACTTCTTTTCAATTGGTTTTATATTGATACACTTTCATATACATTAGAAGTCATTTAAATTCTACTAGCGTCTTAAAAGGATTGTGTCGACAACATTTAGAATATTTTAAATGTAATCAATTATTTTTCATTATAACGCGAACTTTTTCATTACCTATCGAAGTCATATTTAACAAAAAGAAAAGCATTGTCATCATAATCCAATAAATAAATATTATTATATTTTGAGGTTCGATTGTCATAAGGGCAATTAATGAAAATATTGAAAAACTTCCAGCGAAAATATATCCGAAAACTAAAAAACAGCCAAGTTTAAACGTTGGTATTAATATAACTCTCTTATTTTTTTCAATATTTGTATCAAACACTTTTAACTTAAGCTTTCTATTTAAGTTAAAATAAAAAACTATAACACAAATTAAAGCGAGAGCACACAATATCATTACAACTAGCTTATCTAATTGAACATCAAAAACATGTATGTATTTCCTTAAAGTAACTCCAAACAAAACCGAACTTCCTATAACTGACCAGAAAACATTATTTTTATTTGGTTTAACAACATTTAAATTTTCAAATTCTTCTTCGCTAATTATCGCGTACTTTTTTGGAATGAACCAATTAATGAAAGGAAAAAAGTACACGAACCAAGTGCTTACTAAATCGACTAATAAGTATTCACCGTTATGTTGAATGACTTTGTATTTCGGATTTTTATAAATGACTCTGACATCGCAAAGCAACATTTACCACTCCCGTTTCATTAGTTTTAAATGATCCCCAATACTTTTTGTACCTTCACCAACTATCGTTCCAACACTATCTACAGCTTTTTCTGTGGTATTTTTAAACAGCGTCTATTTAATGTCTTATCCAATTAGTTTTATCTCTTAATCCAAATTTATTAGTATGAAAAGTCCAATTTTTAAGAATTGTCTAAACAGATTCCGCAACAAAACCAGCTAAAACCGTCCATACTATTGGATTAAAAACGCCAATGTTATAAGAGCTATCATACAAAATAACACGCTCTATATTTCATTTTTAAATTAAAACAGTTTTTTCCTTTATCAATCACAATGGGCATTTTCACTTGGTATATTCAAACATTACTATCTATTTTCCTGATTTAAGATATGATTATATTTTTTTGAACCACCGTTTAAATATGCGATACTACCAATTTCGATCATTTTTACTACTCGTTTATTCTTAAAATAACATGAACATTTTTATTACCTATCGAAGCCATATTCACTAAAAAGAAAAACATCGAGATAATAACCCAAGTTAAAAATATTATTATATTTTGTGACTCTGTCGTCAAAAGAATGGTTAAAGTAAATATTGAAGCGCTTCCTAAAAAAAAGTACGCAAAAACTATTAACAATCCTTGTTTGAAAGTCGGTATTAATACAACTCTATTCTTATTAACCACGTTGGTATTAAAAATTTTTAATGTTAATTTTTTATTTTTATCTAAATAAAAAATTAACATCCCTATTAACATGATAAAAAATACAGTGATTGCTAGTTGTTTTTCAAACTGAACATTAAAGAAGTTACCGTACTTTCTCAATATAATTCCAAATAGAACTGAACTTCCTGCAACCGGCCAAAAAACATTATTTTTAACAGGCTCGACTATATTTAACCTTTCAAATTCATTTTCGCTAATTTTTGCGTATTTTTTGGGCAAAAACCAATTAATCATAGGGAAAAAATAAGTAATCCAAGTACTTACTAAATCGACCATGAAATATTCATTATTATATCTAATAACTCGATATTTAGGATTTTTATAAATTTGTCTAGATTCACAAAGCACTGTTTACCACCCCTAATTAACAATTGAAAACTAACTAAATTTGTAACTATTTATTAGACTTTAAGAATATATGTACTTTTTTATCTATAATTGAATGCATATTCATAAACATAAATAGCATAGTCATGAAAAGCCAAGAAATATATAAGATTAAATTTTGTA
>NZ_JACYHC010000513.1:0-4005 GCF_017152085.1 Staphylococcus sp. EG-SA-2 | reverse complement strand
AGTGACCAGTTAACTGCTGAAGAAAAAACTGAAGCATTAGCAATGATTAAACAAATTACAGATCAAGCTAAACAAGGTATTACTGATGCAACAACAACTGCTGAAGTTGAAAAAGCGAAAGCTCAAGGACTTGAGGCATTTGATAACATTCAAATTGACTCAACAGAAAAACAAAAAGTTATCGAAGAATTAGAAACTGCACTAGACCAGATTGAAGCAGGTGTAAATGTCGACGCTGATGCTACAACTGAAGAAAAAGAAGCGTTTACGAATGCTTTAGAAGACATTTTATCAAAAGCAACTGAAGATATTTCTGATCAAACTACAAATGCAGAAATCGCTACTGTCAAAAATAGTGCGCTTGAACAACTTAAAGCACAACGTATTAATCCAGTAGTTAAGAAAAATGCTTTGGAAGCAATTAGAGAAGTGGTTAACAAGCAAATAGAAATAATTAAAAATGCAGATGCAGATGCATCGGCGAAAGAAATTGCACGTACAGATTTAGGTAGATATTTTGACAGATTTGCTGATAAATTAGATAAAACACAAACAAATACAGAGGTTGCTGAATTACAAAATGTAACGATACCTGCAATTGAAGCGATTGTGCCTCAGAATGATCCAGATGCTAATGATACTAATAATGGTACAGATAATAATGATGCAACAGCAAATTCAAATGCTAATGCAACACCAGAAAACACTGGACAACCTAACGTATCTGAGACGACAGATAATGGCAAAGCAGACGCTTCTCCGACAACACCAAATAATAGTGATGCGGCAACAGGTGAAACAACAGTAACATCAGCAACTGATGATGCAAAGGATAAACCGCAAGCTAATAACAATTCTAGTGCAGATGCATCAACAAACAGTCCGACAATGGATAACGATGTAACTAGTAAACCAGAAGTAGAATCAACTAATAACGGCACAACTGATAAACCTGTAACAGAAACAGATAATGCAACGCCAGCAGAAAGCACAACAAATAACAATAGTACAACTACAGCAACAAACGAGAATGCACCAACAGGATCAACAGCAACGGCTCCAACAACTGCGAGCACAGAAGCAGCATCATCTGCTGATAGTAAAGATAATGCATCTGTAAATGATTCAAAACAAAATGCTGAAGTAAATAATAGTGCTGAATCTCAATCAACTAATGGCAAGGTTGCACAACCAAAATCTGAAAATAAAGCTAAGGCAGAAAAAGATGGTAGAGATTCAACAAATCAAAGTATGGTTGAATCAACAACTGAAACATTGCCTTCAGCAGACATAACAGAACCAAATGTACCTTCTAATACATCAAAAGATAAAGAAGAAAGTACGACAAATCAAACTGATGCAGGACAACTTAAGTCTGAAACTAACGTTGCATCTAACGAAGCAGATAAATCGCCAAGCAAAGCTGATACTGAAGTTTCGAATAAACCATCAACATCTGCATCTTCTGAAGCAAAAGATAAAATGACTTCAACTAATGTTAGCCAAAAAGATGATACGGCAACAGCAGATACTAATGATACGCAAAAATCAGTTGGCCCAGTTGCAAACAATAAAGCTAAAGATATGCAAACTAATGATACGCAAAAATCAGTTGGTTCAGCTGCAAACAATAAAGCTACGCAAAACGACGGTGCCAATGCATCTCCAGCAACAGTTTCAAATGGTAGTCATAGTATGCATCAAGATATGCTTAATGTAACTAAGCCTGAAGAAAACAAAGCAAATGCAAAATCAGACCAACAAGGAAAAGTTAATAAGCCTAAACAACAAGCTAAAACTTTACCAGATACTGGTATGTCACATAATGACGATTTACCATATGCTGAATTAGCTCTAGGTGCAGGTATGGCATTCTTAATTAGAAGATTCACTAAGAAAGACCAACAAACTGAAGAATAAAATTTATTCAAGAATGTGAACATCTAGTTATTTCATAGGGAAATATTCCTTACTAAGTAACCAAGTCTAACAGTTAATATGAATTTGTTTTAGTAATGACCAATAGCCATTGAATAGGTGGCTGTGGCTCGAAAATAAAACAAATTATTAACGCAAAAATACTCCTTTCATACATAACACAAGTTAAGTGTCTATGTTGAAGGGAGTATTTTTTTATGTTCAGAAATTTAATATTGTTAATTCAACGGAACTACTACATTATTACTGATTGTTAACGAATAACGTTGGAAACTTCTTGTTTCAAACAAAGCTCAATAAATTATGAAAGTGAATTGTACGCTTCAATTATTTCATCGGCTAAGCCATCGTCAACTTTAGCATATTCGCTTAAAAACGCTTTTAAACCGTGTTCTTTAATGTAATTATTTTTCTCAACAGTTTCTTGGTCTGCTGTATCATCATACTTCAATAACAATGCAGCTGTATTTAATAAACCAGTGCGTTCTAAATCTTTATTATAAAGATATGTTAATGGTTTTATAATTCTATCTTTAGGGCCAATTTTACGTAACGTACCTCGTCCGACACGTGTCACTTCATCAGATAAATAAGAATTGTTGAAACGGTCTATTATTTTTTCAACATAACCAGCTTGTTCCGCTTCAGTAAAATCAAATTCATTAGTAATATATTGACTTGTTTCAGCTAAAACACGGCGTAAGCCAGCTTCAATTGAACTATCTTTTACAGCGTCTAATACGGTAGCTTTACCTGCAAATTTACCAGCATACGCTAAATATGCATGTCCTGTATTCACAGTTAATAATTTACGCTCAATATATGGTGTTAAATCATCAACATATTTAATATGGTTTAGTTCTGGACCATACCATGCATCTTTTTCAACAACCCATTCGTAAAATGGCTCAACCATAACGTCTAATATATTTTCATTCTTTTGTAATGGTACAATTCTATCAACTGCTGAGTTAGCAAAATGAATATTGTTACCAAGAGGGCCAGTAATATCAAGTACTGCTTTTTTCAATGTATCAGTTGCCATAATAGCATTCTCACAAGCAACAATATTAACATGGTTTGTTTTTTCTTTTAAGAAAGGCGCAAAAGATTTAGCAATAATAGGTAGTATGTTAACACCAACAGCTGTTGTAATAATATCAGCTTCTAGAATTGCTTGTTTCAACGCTTCAGAAGGTTGCATTGAATTAATTGCATCAACATTATTCACGCGCGTCGTTGTTTTAGACTCATCAGCTAAAATAACATCGTATTGATGATCATGAGCTAAAGCATTAATGATTTCTTCATTGACGTCTGCAAATGTTACTTTAACATTGTTGTCTGCAAGAATATAACCAATGAAACCACGACCTATGTTACCAGCACCAAAGTGAACTGCTTTCATTATGCATCTGCCTCCTCGAATACTTGTTTAATTTCTTCTGCAGATTTTGCTTGAACGATACGATCCACATTTTCTTCTTCGCTAAATGTAATTGCAATTTTAGATAACAAGTCTAAATGTTCGCCATCTTTACCAGCGATTCCCACTACAACTTTAACTACTTCGCCATCCCAGTCAACGCCTTCAGGGATTTGTAATAATGTTAAACCTGAGTGAATCACATTTGTTTTAGCTTCATCTGTGCCATGAGGAATTGCTAAGCCATTTCCCATAAATGTTGATACAACTTGCTCACGATCTTTCATTGCTTGAATATAAGCATCTGTTACAGCACCACTATCAACTAAGGCTTTACCTGCTTTTTCAATTGCTTCATTTTGGCTGTTAACATTTACATTTAAAAAGATATTGTCATTACTAAATAATTCGCTCATTTTGTACACTCCTAAATAAATTGTTTTTTAATTCGTTCTAAAAATTTGTTTCTTAATAATGTTTCAAGTTCCTGTGGATTTTCCATAAAAGTATCAATAGATTCTAATTTCAAACTTAAAAATTCGGACAAGTCACTTACCAGTGATGCCATAAAATCATTGTCAGGAATAAACATGGAAATCATATATTTAATTGTTTGATTGTCATTTTGAATACTAGGCAAT
>NZ_JACYHC010000512.1:0-4007 GCF_017152085.1 Staphylococcus sp. EG-SA-2 | reverse complement strand
CTTCAAGAATATGATGCGTTTAATACGACAATTGTGAGTAAACAAGAAATTGAAAATGAAAAAATTTCTACAACTTCTATTCGTCAAGATTTAATCAATGGTGAGTTGCAAAAAGCGAATGATGCTTTAGGCTATATTTATTCTATTAAAGGCACTGTAGTGCAAGGTGAAAAAAGGGGAAGAACTATTGGCTTCCCAACAGCTAACATTCAACCTAGTGATGATTATTTGTTACCTCGTAAAGGTGTTTATGCTGTTAGTATTGAAATCGGCACTGAAAATAAATTATATCGAGGGGTAGCTAACATAGGTGTAAAGCCAACATTTCATGATCCTAACAAAGCAGAAGTTGTCATCGAAGTGAATATCTTTGACTTTGAGGATAATATTTATGGTGAACGAGTGACTGTGAATTGGCATCATTTCTTACGTCCTGAGATTAAATTTGATGGTATCGACCCATTAGTTAAACAAATGAACGATGATAAATCGCGTGCTAAATATTTATTAGCAGTTGATTTTGGTGATGAAGTAGCTTATAATATCTAGAGTTGCGTATAGTTATATAAACAATCTATACCACACCTTTTTCTTAGTAGGTCGAATCTCCAACGCCTAACTCGGATTAAGGAGTATTCAAACATTTTAAGGAGGAAATTGATTATGGCAATTTCACAAGAACGTAAAAACGAAATCATTAAAGAATACCGTGTACACGAAACTGATACTGGTTCACCAGAAGTACAAATCGCTGTACTTACTGCAGAAATCAACGCAGTAAACGAACACTTACGTACACACAAAAAAGACCACCATTCACGTCGTGGATTATTAAAAATGGTAGGTCGTCGTAGACATTTATTAAACTACTTACGTAGTAAAGATATTCAACGTTACCGTGAATTAATTAAATCACTTGGTATCCGTCGTTAATCTTAATATAACGTCTTTGAGGTTGGGGCATATTTATGTTCCAACCTTAATTTATATTAAAAAAGCTTTTTACAAATATTAACATTTATTATATGTTAAGCTAATATTGAGTGAATAATAAGGTTACAATGAGATAAAGATGATATAAGTACACCTAGAGTAATAATCAAGATATTAAAAATAAAGTATGTTTTTTAAAAAATATAACTTATATTTATACTGATAAGGGTGGGACGATAAGTCTATTTTGTAAATAATAGATGGATATCCCGCTCTCTTTTTTTCCAATTCAATATTTTATAACTAATATTAAAATACGATAATAAATGATATGATATAACTATTAGATTCAAGAGAGGAGATTTATAATGTCTCAAGAAAAGAAAGTTTTTAAAACTGAATGGGCAGGAAGATCTTTAACGATTGAAACAGGGCAATTAGCTAAACAAGCAAATGGCGCTGTATTGGTTCGTTATGGAGATACAGTCGTGTTATCGACGGCAACTGCATCAAAAGAACCTCGTGATGGAGATTTCTTCCCATTAACAGTGAACTACGAAGAAAAAATGTACGCTGCGGGTAAAATTCCTGGTGGATTTAAAAAGAGAGAAGGACGTCCTGGTGACGATGCAACATTAACTGCGCGATTAATTGATAGACCAATTAGACCTTTATTCCCTAAAGGATATAAGCATGATGTTCAAATTATGAACATGGTATTAAGTGCAGATCCTGATTGTTCACCACAAATGGCTGCAATGATTGGTTCATCTATGGCGCTTAGTGTGTCGGATATTCCATTCCAAGGGCCAATCGCCGGTGTAAATGTGGGTTATATTGACGGTAAATATATCATTAACCCAACAGTAGAAGAAAAAGAAGTTTCTCGCTTAGACCTTGAAGTAGCTGGTCATAAAGATGCAGTAAACATGGTAGAGGCAGGCGCTAGTGAGATTACTGAACAAGAAATGTTAGAGGCGATTTTCTTTGGTCATGAAGAGATTCAACGTTTAGTTGATTTCCAACAACAAATCGTCGACCACATTCAACCTGTTAAACAAGAATTTATTCCAGCAGAGCGTGATGAAGCGCTAGTTGAACGTGTGAAATCTTTAACCGAAGAAAAGGGACTTAAAGAAACAGTTTTAACATTTGATAAACAACAACGAGATGAAAATCTTGATAACTTAAAAGAAGAAATCGTCAATGAATTTATCGATGAAGAAGATCCAGAGAATGAATTACTTATTAAAGAAGTTTATGCAATTTTAAATGAATTAGTGAAAGAAGAAGTTCGACGTTTAATTGCAGATGAAAAAATTAGACCAGACGGCCGTAAACCTGATGAAATCCGTCCATTAGATTCTGAAGTTGGTATTTTACCTAGAACGCATGGTTCAGGTCTATTTACACGTGGTCAGACTCAAGCACTTTCAGTTTTAACATTAGGTGCTTTAGGCGATTATCAATTAATTGATGGTTTAGGACCTGAAGAAGAAAAAAGATTCATGCATCATTATAACTTCCCGAACTTTTCAGTAGGTGAAACTGGTCCAGTACGTGCGCCAGGTCGTCGTGAAATTGGACATGGTGCGTTAGGTGAAAGAGCATTAAAATATATTATTCCTGATACTGCTGATTTCCCATATACAATTCGTATTGTAAGTGAGGTACTTGAATCAAACGGTTCATCATCTCAAGCGTCAATTTGTGGATCAACCTTAGCATTAATGGATGCGGGCGTACCGATTAAAGCACCAGTTGCTGGTATTGCTATGGGCCTTGTTACACGTGAAGATAGCTATACGATTTTAACTGATATCCAAGGTATGGAAGATGCATTAGGTGATATGGACTTTAAAGTCGCTGGTACTAAAGAAGGTATTACAGCAATCCAAATGGATATTAAAATTGACGGTTTAACGCGTGAAATTATCGAAGAGGCTCTAGAACAAGCGAGACGTGGTCGTTTAGAAATAATGAATCATATGTTACAAACAATTGATCAACCACGTACTGAATTAAGTGCTTACGCGCCAAAAGTTGTAACTATGACAATTAAACCAGATAAGATTAGAGATGTTATCGGACCTGGTGGTAAAAAAATTAACGAAATTATTGATGAAACAGGCGTTAAATTAGATATTGAACAAGATGGTACTATCTTTATTGGGGCCGTTGATCAAGCTATGATAAATCGTGCTCGTGAAATCATTGAGGAAATTACACGTGAAGCGGAAGTAGGTCAAACTTATCAAGCCACTGTTAAACGTATTGAAAAATACGGTGCGTTTGTAGGCCTATTCCCGGGTAAAGATGCGTTGCTTCACATTTCACAAATTTCAAAAAATAGAATTGAAAAAGTGGAAGATGTTTTAAAAATCGGTGACACAATTGAAGTTAAGATTACTGAAATTGATAAACAAGGTCGAGTAAATGCATCACACAGAGCATTAGAAGAATAATATTTAAAGTCATATGACGACAATGTATCGTCATGTGATTTTTTTATGCCATTTTTTACGAAGTGATCCATTTTGAATTTGTTGTATTGAACATTTTAAAACGCTTTATTATTTTGAGTGCAACTGTTAATTATCCTGTATGTATAGTGATTAATAGTGTACATCAAGTGTTTTTTAACTTATAATGAATAGTGAGTTTATATATGGACGGGTAACAAATTTAGGAGGTAAGATTTTGAGTTTAATAAAGAAAAAGAATAAAGATATTCGCATTATACCATTAGGCGGTGTTGGCGAAATTGCTAAAAATATGTATATCGTTGAAGTAGACGATGAAATGTTTATGTTAGATGCTGGACTTATGTTTCCAGAAGACGAAATGCTAGGTATTGATATTGTTATACCAGACATTTCATACGTACTTGAAAATAAAGATAAATTGAAGGGTATATTCCTTACACACGGACATGAGCACGCGATTGGTGCAGTGAGTTATGTTTTAGAACAATTAGATGCACCAGTATATGGATCTAAATTGACAATAGCGTTAATTAAAGAAAATATGAAAGCCCGTAATATTGATAAAAAAGTTCGCTACTACACAGTTAA
>NZ_JACYHC010000511.1:0-19546 GCF_017152085.1 Staphylococcus sp. EG-SA-2 | reverse complement strand
TCAGTTATTACGATAGATTTCGAAATCGTATTATGTTTCCTTTGAAAAATGCGCAAGGAAGAATTGTTGGATATTCAGGTCGAACATATACCGGTCAAGAACCAAAATACCTAAATAGTCCTGAAACGCCTATCTTTCAAAAAAGAAAGTTGTTATATAACTTAGATAAAGCACGTAAATCAATTAGAAAATTAGATGAAATTGTATTACTAGAAGGTTTTATGGATGTTATAAAATCTGATACTGCTGGCTTGAAAAACGTTGTTGCAACAATGGGTACACAGTTGTCAGATGAACATATTACCTTTATACGAAAGTTAACATCAAATATAACATTAATGTTTGATGGGGATTTTGCGGGTAGTGAAGCAACACTTAAAACAGGTCAACATTTGTTACAGCAAGGGCTAAATGTATTTGTTATACAATTGCCATCTGGCATGGATCCGGATGAATACATTGGTAAGTATGGCAACGACGCATTTACTACTTTTGTAAAAAATGACAAAAAGTCATTTGCACATTATAAAGTAAGTATATTAAAAGATGAAATTGCACATAATGACCTTTCATATGAACGTTATTTGAAAGAACTGAGTCATGACATTTCACTTATGAAGTCATCAATTCTGCAACAAAAGGCTATAAATGATGTTGCGCCATTTTTCAATGTTAGTCCTGAGCAGTTAGCTAACGAAATACAATTCAATCAAGCACCAGCCAATTATTATCCAGAAGATGAGTATGGCGGTTATGATGAGTATGGCGGTTATATTGAACCTGAGCCAATTGGTATGGCACAATTTGACAATTTGAGCCGTCAAGAAAAAGCGGAGCGAGCATTTTTAAAACATTTAATGAGAGATAAAGATACATTTTTAAATTATTATGAAAGTGTTGATAAGGATAACTTCACAAATCAGCATTTTAAATATGTATTCGAAGTCTTACATGATTTTTATGCGGAAAATGATCAATATAATATCAGTGATGCTGTGCAGTATGTTAATTCAAATGAGTTGAGAGAAACACTAATTAGCTTAGAACAATATAATTTGAATGACGAACCATATGAAAATGAAATTGATGATTATGTCAATGTTATTAATGAAAAAGGACAAGAAACAATTGAGTCATTGAATCATAAATTAAGGGAAGCTACAAGGATTGGCGATGTAGAATTACAAAAATACTATTTACAGCAAATTGTTGCTAAGAATAAAGAACGCATGTAGCATGTGATTTTAAAGAATAATACGAATAATGATTATGTCAAAATGTATAAGGGTAAATGATAGTTACCGCATTTAAACAACACTATTGAAAAATAAATATTGGGATTAGTTCCAATTTGTAAAATAAAATTAAAAATATGGATGAATTAATTAAGAATTTAGTTTAAAATAGCAATATTGAATAAATTTCGAATGTTCATATTTAAAATCGGGAGGCCGTTTCATGTCTGATAACACAGTTAAAATTAAAAAACAAACAATTGATCCGACATTAACATTAGAAGATGTTAAGAAGCAATTAATTGAAAAGGGTAAAAAAGAGGGTCATTTAAGTCATGAAGAAATTGCTGAAAAACTTCAGAATTTTGATATCGACTCTGATCAAATGGATGATTTCTTTGATCAATTAAATGATAATGATATTTCACTAGTTAATGAAAAAGATAGTTCAGATACTGACGAGAAACTGAATCCAAGTGATCTTAGTGCCCCTCCAGGTGTTAAAATAAATGACCCAGTTCGTATGTACCTTAAAGAAATTGGGCGTGTTAACTTATTAAGTGCACAAGAAGAAATCGAATTAGCCAAACGTATTGAACAAGGTGATGAAGTAGCAAAATCAAGACTTGCAGAAGCGAACTTACGTTTAGTTGTAAGTATTGCTAAAAGATACGTAGGTCGTGGTATGTTATTCCTTGATTTAATCCAAGAAGGTAATATGGGTCTTATTAAAGCTGTTGAAAAATTTGACTTTAACAAAGGATTTAAGTTTTCAACATATGCAACATGGTGGATTAGACAAGCAATCACTCGTGCAATTGCTGACCAAGCACGTACGATTCGTATCCCTGTGCATATGGTAGAAACAATTAATAAATTAATTCGTGTTCAACGTCAATTATTACAGGACTTAGGTCGAGATCCAGCACCAGAAGAAATTGGTGAAGAAATGGATTTACCAGCAGAAAAAGTTCGTGAAATTTTAAAAATTGCGCAAGAACCTGTTTCATTAGAAACACCAATTGGTGAAGAAGATGATAGTCATTTAGGAGACTTTATTGAGGATCAGGAAGCACAAAGTCCTTCAGATCATGCTGCTTATGAATTATTAAAAGAGCAATTAGAAGATGTGCTTGATACATTAACTGATAGAGAAGAAAATGTATTACGATTAAGATTTGGTCTTGATGACGGCAGAACAAGAACACTTGAAGAAGTTGGTAAAGTTTTCGGTGTTACACGTGAACGTATTCGACAAATTGAAGCAAAAGCACTTAGAAAATTAAGACATCCAAGTCGTAGTAAACGTTTGAAAGACTTTATGGATTAATTTATATCAATTTTAATGATTGATACCAAGACATGAATAAGCGCTTATTTATTTTTAGATTAAGATTTAACTTGAGTGAGGTTGGTACATTGAATAATGTTCAACCTCTTTTTTCATAAAGGAGAATAAAATGATTTCGTTAAATAACCGATTAACGACGGTAAGTCGATTTTTAAAACAAGGTACAATCGCGGATATTGGCTCAGATCATGCTTATTTGCCAATCTATGCAATTCAAAACCATTTATGCGAATGCGGTATTGCTGGAGAAGTTATTCAAGGCCCTTTTCAAGCTGCTGTGAAAAATGTAGCTGCAAATCATTTAGTAGAAAGAATTGATGTACGTTTAGGGGATGGCTTAAGTGTTATTCATCCTGAGGACGTAATCGATAATATCACAATTTGTGGTATGGGCGGACCACTTATTGCTAAAATTTTAAAAGATGGGCAAGATAAGTTAAGTCAACATCCAAGGTTGATTTTACAAAGTAATATACAAACTGAAAATTTAAGACAAACATTACAACAATTGAATTATGAAATAATTGATGAAATAATAATGGAAGAAAAAGGCCATATTTATGAAATTGTTGTAGCAGAACATTCTACACAATTAATAGAGCTATCATCTGATGAATTGAAATTCGGACCAAAATTGCTGAACAACAAAAATGAATATTTTATAAAAAAATGGCAAAGAGAGTTAGAAGCACTTTATCATATTAAATCGAAACTCAATACTGAACAACATCATCAACGTTTAGCTCAAATTAATGACGAAATTGCTGTAATTGAAAGGGTGTTATAGTAATGAAAATAGCTGATTTAATGACATTGTTAGATCATCATGTGCCATTTAGTACTGCTGAATCTTGGGATAATGTAGGATTGTTAATAGGTGATGGAGATGTTGAAGTTACTGGTGTTTTAACAGCATTAGACTGTACGTTGGAAGTAGTAAATGAAGCAATCGAAAAAGGTTATAATACTATTATTAGTCATCATCCTCTAATCTTTAAAGGCGTAACATCATTAAAAGCTAATGGTTATGGTTTGATCATTAGAAAACTAATTCAACATGACATTAATTTAATAGCGATGCATACAAATTTAGATGTAAATCCGTATGGTGTCAATATGATGTTGGCGAAGGCGATGGGTTTGAAGAACATTTCAATAATAAATAATCAACAAGATGTATACTATAAAGTTCAAACATATATACCTAAGGATAATGTTGGACCATTTAAAGATAAGCTTAGTGAAAATGGATTAGCGCAAGAAGGTAATTATGAATATTGTTTCTTTGAAAGTGAAGGAAGAGGGCAATTCAAACCAGTTGGTGAAGCTAATCCAACAATAGGACAAATTGATAAAATTGAAGATGTAGATGAAGTTAAAATTGAATTTATGATAGATGCATATCAAAAGTCAAGGGCTGAGCAATTAATTAAACAATACCATCCATATGAAACACCGGTATTTGATTTTATTGAGATAAAACAAACATCCCTTTATGGACTTGGCGTTATGGCAGAAGTGGATAATCAAATGACATTGGAAGATTTCGCAGCTGATATTAAATCTAAATTAAATATCCCAAGTGTCCGTTTTGTTGGTGAGTCTAATCAGAAAATTAAACGTATTGCAATTATTGGTGGTTCAGGTATTGGATATGAATATCAAGCTGTCCAACAAGGCGCAGATGTCTTTGTTACAGGTGATATTAAACATCATGATGCCTTAGATGCTAAAATTCATGGTGTGAATTTAATTGATATTAATCATTACAGCGAATATGTGATGAAAGAAGGTTTAAAAACGTTACTAATGAATTGGTTCAATATAGAAAAAATAAATATAGATGTTGAAGCATCTACAATTAATACAGATCCATTTCAATATATTTAAACTAAAATCTCGGGATTTCTAAATTTTGAAATTTCGAGGTTTTAATATTTTTATTTAAAATAGCACATTTATACTTTATAATAGTAAAGATGAACATATAAGGAGGCCAAATCATGGCAAAACATCCATTCGAACAATTTAATCTAGAATCTAGTTTAATTGACGCTGTGAAAGACCTTAATTTTGAAAAACCAACTGAAATTCAGAATCGAATTATTCCAAGAATACTAAAGAGAACAAATTTAATTGGTCAATCTCAAACGGGTACAGGGAAATCTCATGCATTTTTATTACCATTAATGCAGTTAATTGATAGTGAAATAAAAGAACCACAAGCAATCGTAGTTGCACCAACAAGAGAACTTGCACAACAACTATACGATGCAGCGAACCATTTAAGCCAATTTAAAGCTGGTGTTTCAGTTAAAGTTTTTATTGGTGGTACAGATATAGAGAAAGATAGACAACGTTGTAATGCACAACCACAATTGATTATAGGCACCCCTACTAGAATTAATGACTTAGCTAAAACGGGACATTTACATGTGCACTTAGCATCATATTTAGTTATTGATGAAGCGGATCTTATGATTGACTTAGGATTAATTGAAGATGTAGATTACATTGCTGCAAGATTGGAAGATAATGCAAATATTGCGGTGTTTAGTGCTACAATTCCACAACAGTTACAACCATTTTTAAATAAATATTTAAGTCATCCAGAATATGTAGCTGTCGACAGTAAAAAACAAAATAAAAAGAACATCGAATTCTTTTTAATACCTACTAAAGGTGCAGCTAAAGTTGAAAAAACTTTAAATTTAATTGATATACTAAATCCATACTTATGTATTATTTTCTGTAATAGTAGAGATAATGCAAATGATTTAGCACGTTCACTAAATGAAGCTGGTATTAAAGTTGGTATGATTCATGGTGGTTTAACGCCACGTGAACGTAAACAACAAATGAAACGTATACGTAATTTAGAATTCCAATACGTTATTGCCAGCGATTTAGCATCTCGTGGTATTGATATTGAAGGTGTTAGTCATGTCATCAATTTTGATGTGCCAAATGATATTGACTTCTTTACGCATAGAGTTGGACGAACTGGTCGTGGGAATTATAAAGGTGTAGCAATTACGCTTTATAGTCCTGATGAAGAACACAATATTTCATTAATAGAAGATCGCGGTTTTGTATTCAATACTGTTGATATTAAAGATGGTGAGTTAAAAGAAGTTAAAGCGCACAATCAGCGTCAAGCAAGAATGCGCAAAGATGACCATTTAACTAATCAAGTGAAGAACAAAGTTCGAAGTAAAATTAAAAACAAAGTTAAACCAGGTTATAAGAAGAAATTTAAACAAGAAGTTGAAAAAATGAAACGTCAAGAGCGTAAACAATTTAGTAAGCAGCAAAATAGACAAAAACGTAAGCAAAACAAAAAAGGTTAGGTGTGTTTTATGTTATTAGGATCACATGTTTCAATGAGTGGTAAAAAGATGTTAGAAGGTTCTGCTATAGAAGCGTATGAATATGGTGAAACAACATTTATGATTTATACTGGTGCACCTCAAAACACGCGCCGTAA
The DNA here is from genome assembly GCF_017152085.1 of Staphylococcus sp. EG-SA-2. Lineage (NCBI taxonomy): Bacteria > Bacillati > Bacillota > Bacilli > Caryophanales > Staphylococcaceae > Staphylococcus > Staphylococcus sp. EG-SA-2. The sequence continues at coordinate 13,473 of NZ_JACYHC010000511.1, read as the reverse complement.
AAGTATTGAAGATTTAAATATAACTAAAGGTCATGAAGTGATGGAAAAATATGGCTTATCTAATATTGTTGTTCATGCACCATACATCATTAATATTGCAAATACAACCAAACCAGAAACGTTTAATCTTGGTGTAGATTTCTTGCAACAAGAAATCGAAAGAACGCAAGCTATAGGCGCTAAAGATATTGTATTACATCCAGGTGCGCATGTTGGAGCTGGTGTTGATGCCGGAATTAATAAGATTATTGAAGGATTAAATGAAGTTTTAACGAATGACAATAATGTACGTATTGCGCTTGAAACGATGGCAGGTAAAGGTACAGAGATTGGTCGCTCGTTTGAAGAGTTAGCACGTATTATTGATGGAGTTCATAATAACGAACGTTTATCAGTATGTTTTGATACATGTCATACGCATGATGCTGGATATAATGTGAAAGAGGACTTTGATGGCGTATTAAATGAATTTGATAAAATTATTGGAGTCGACAGAATCAAAGTTGTTCATGTCAATGATTCTAAAAATGACCGTGGCGCTCAAAAAGACCGACATGAAAATATTGGCTTCGGTTACATTGGTTTTGATGCATTAAATTACATTGTGCATCATGATAGTTTTAAAGATATTCCGAAAATCTTAGAAACACCTTATGTTGGTGAAGATAAGAAAAATAAAAAACCGCCATATAAACTTGAAATTGAAATGTTAAAACAACAGCAATTTGACCCAGAATTAAAAAATAAGGTTATGCAACAATAAAATGATAATGCTCTCTTCAAGAAATGCGATAAATAAAACTTGAAGGGGGCATATCTCTTTATTTTGTCTAATTTTGAGTCGTAAACATTACTGTTTACATATGTTACTAGGAGTTGTATAGTTGAATGCGAGGTGAGAATACGATGACACCAGTCTTTGAATTGAAAAATGTCAATTACTACTATGATCATAAAAAAGTGTTAGAAAATATAAACATTAAAATAAATAAAGGTGAATTTTTAGCGATTGTTGGACCAAATGGTGCTGGTAAATCAACATTATTGAAGTTGATTCTAGGGTTATTACCTTTACAAAGTGGTGAGATTTTTGTTGAAGGTATTGATTTTAAAAATAAGAAAACATCAATTAAATTAAGCTATGTATCACAAAAAGCAAATGCCTTTAATTCAGGTTTCCCAGCAAGTGTTAAAGAAGTTGTTTTAAGCGGATTAACAAAGACAAAACGTCTTTTCCAAACATTTAATAGCAAAGATAATGAAAAAGTGATTAAAGTACTAGAAAGACTGAATATAAGTGATTTAATTCATAAAAATATAGCAGAATTATCAGGTGGTCAACAACAACGTGTAATGATTGCCCGAGCATTGATTTCAGAACCTGCAGTATTAGTACTTGATGAACCAACGAATGGTATTGATGCAAAACATGTAAGTGAATTTTATAATACTTTAGATCAATTAAAACAAGAAGGTATCACCATTATCTTAGTTACTCATGATATCGGTGTTGTAGCAGATACTGCTACTGAAGTAGCATGTTTAAATAAGCATTTGCATTTCCATGGTACAACTGATGAGTTTAAATCACTTGATGAAGTTGAAATTTCAAAAATTTATGGACATCCTGTACGTTTTGTCGATCATCAGCATAATCGAGAATGTTGTAATTAATAAAGATTTGAGTTTATTTAAAATGGAAAGGCGTGTCACAATTGATAGATGCATTATTGAATTTTGATTTTATGAGGTACTCTTTAATTAGTGGTATCTTGATAGGTTTTATTGCGCCTCTAATCGGTGCTTTTATCGTTGTTAGACGACTATCACTTATAGCTGATGCTCTAAGTCATGTAACTTTAGGTGGTATATCCTTCGGTATGTTTTTACTTACTATTATGCCAACACTAGTATTTATTAATCCAATGTGGTTTGGAATCTTATTCGCAATAGTAGGTGCGCTTCTAATTGAAAAATTAAGAACGTCATACACTGCTTACCAAGAAATTGCTATTCCAATTATAATGAGTGCTGGTATCGCCTTGAGTGCAATCTTCATTTCATTAGCTGATGGGTTCAATCAAGAAATTGTTGGATTGCTATTTGGCTCAATAAGCGCAGTGAATATAAGTGATTTAACAACGATTATTGTCATTGCCATCATAGTTGTTCTGTTTATTACATTGTTTTATAAAGAATTATTTATATTGTCATTTGATGAGGAATATAGTAAAGTCATTGGCATTCATAAATGGATTCAATTTTTATTTATTGTTATTGTAGCGATGGTTATTTCTGCCTCAATGCGTGTTGTAGGGATACTGTTAGTAAGTGCTTTAATCACGTTACCAATTGCAATAAGTATGCGAATAACAAAAAGTTTTAAGCAATTGATATTACTAAGTGTATTTTTAGGTGAATTATCAGTAATATTAGGCTTAGTCCTAGCTTTCTATATGGACATTTCTCCGGGTGGTGTAATTGTAGTTCTACTAGTTATTTTACTTATGATTACAATGGCTTATCAGAAAATGCGAATGAAGTTTAAAAAGGGAGCTAATATCAATGAATACAAATGATGCTATTAAAATTTTAAAAGAGAACGGTTTAAAATATACAGATAAACGTAAAGATATGTTAGATATTTTTGTCGAAGAAGATAAGTATATAAACGCAAAGTATATACAACAAGTTATGGATGAAAATTATCCTGGAATTTCATTCGACACAATATATAGAAACCTGCACTTATTTAAAGATTTAGGGATTATTGAAAATACAGAACTTGATGGTGAAATGAAGTTTAGAATCGCTTGTACAAACCATCATCATCATCATTTTATCTGTGAAAAGTGTGGAGATACAAAGGTAATAGATTATTGTCCAATAGATCAGATAAAGTTATCACTACCTGGTGTTAATATTCACAAACACAAACTTGAAGTTTATGGTGTATGTGAGTCTTGCCAAGATTAATTTAAAAAATGAGATTTATGCACATTTGGTCAGATGTATGCATAAATCTCATTTTTTAAATTATAGAAGATAAAGGTTCATTTCATACTCCGTTCGTATGATTTTATGGCAAATCTGTTAACTTTTTATATACAAAATGTTTAATTATTTTTGATTTGAGTTATATTAAATGAGTAGAGAAAATAATAAGTAGTAGAATTTAAGCAAATTCTTTGTTGAACCAGTCACTGCTTGTTATTATTTACTTACAGACATTTTAGGAGGATGATTATTTATGGCTTTTGAATTACCAAAATTACCATACGCATTTGATGCATTAGAACCACATTTTGACAAAGAAACTATGGAAATTCACCATGACAGACATCATAACACGTATGTTACGAAATTAAATGCTGCAGTAGAAGGTACAGATTTAGAATCTAAATCTATTGAAGAAATTGTTGCTAATTTAGACAGTGTACCAGCTAACATCCAAACTGCTGTACGTAATAATGGCGGTGGACATTTAAACCATTCATTATTCTGGGAGTTACTTTCACCAAACTCAGAAGAAAAAGGTACTGTAGTAGAAAAAATTAAAGAACAATGGGGTTCTTTAGAAGAATTTAAAAAAGAATTTGCTGACAAAGCAGCTGCACGCTTTGGTTCAGGTTGGGCTTGGTTAGTCGTAAACAATGGCCAGTTAGAAATTGTGACTACACCAAACCAAGATAATCCATTAACTGAGGGTAAAACACCTATTTTAGGTTTAGACGTATGGGAACACGCTTATTACCTAAAATATCAAAACAAACGCCCTGACTACATTGGCGCATTTTGGAATGTAGTTAACTGGGAAAAAGTTGACGAATTATATAATGCAACAAAATAAAGTATGATTACTTGTTCGGTCTCTTAAATGAGACCGTTATTTTTTTGTCAAAAAGATAGAAATAATTTCTAAATTCATATATGATTTAAAGTGAAAGACTTTGAATAGAGGTAGGTAGTTTTGTTAAAAAGACTAAAAGAAAAATCAAATGATGAAATCGTTCAAAATACAATTAACAAGAGAATTAACTTTATATTTGGTGTGATTGTATTTATTTTTGCAGTACTAGTACTACGTTTAGGTTATTTACAAATCGCACAAGGCTCACATTATAAACAAATTATAAAAAATGATGAAAACATTACAGTGAATGAGTCTGTGCCAAGAGGTCGTATTTTAGACAGAAATGGGAAAGTTTTAGTTGATAATGCTTCTAAAATGGCTATTACATATACTAGGGGTCGAAAAACAACACAATCGGAAATGTTGGATACGGCTGAAAAGTTATCAAAGCTAATCAAGATGGATACTAAGAAAATTACAGAACGTGATAAGAAAGATTTCTGGATTCAGTTGCATCCTAAAAAAGCAAAAGCAATGATGACAAAAGAACAAGCTATGTTAGCAGATGGAAGTATTAAACAAGATCAATATGATAAACAACTGTTATCGAAAATCGGAAAATCACAATTAGATGAATTGTCTTCTAAAGATTTACAAGTTTTAGCTATTTTTCGAGAGATGAATGCAGGAACAGTTTTAGATCCACAAATGATAAAAAATGAAGATGTCAGTGAAAAAGAGTATGCAGCAGTTTCTCAGCAACTTTCCAAATTACCAGGTGTTAACACGTCTATGGATTGGGATAGAAAATATCCATATGGCGATACTTTAAGAGGTATATTCGGAGATGTATCGACACCTGCTGAAGGTATTCCAAAAGAATTGACAGAACATTACTTATCCAAAGGATATTCACGCAATGATCGTGTTGGAAAATCTTACCTAGAATATCAATATGAAGATGTATTGCGTGGTAAGAAGAAAGAAATGAAATACACAACGGACAAATCTGGTAAAGTTACATCTTCAGAAGTGTTAAATCCTGGCGCTCGCGGTCAAGATTTGAAATTAACGATCGATATAGATCTTCAAAAAGAAGTAGAAGCATTATTAGATAAACAAATTAAGAAGCTTCGCAGCCAAGGTGCAAAAGATATGGATAATGCTATGATGGTTGTACAAAATCCTAAAAATGGAGACATTCTTGCGCTTGCCGGAAAGCAGATTAATAAGAGTGGTAAAATGACTGATTATGACATTGGTACGTTTACTTCTCAATTTGCGGTTGGATCTTCTGTAAAAGGTGGAACATTATTAGCTGGTTATCAGAATAAAGCTATCAAAGTTGGAGAAACAATGGTCGATGAACCATTACATTTCCAAGGTGGTTTGACAAAACGATCATACTTCAATAAAAACGGGCATGTATCTATTAATGATAAGCAAGCTTTGATGCATTCATCAAACGTATATATGTTTAAAACAGCATTAAAATTAGCGGGAGACCCTTATTATTCTGGTATGGCTTTACCTTCAGATATAAGTTCACCTGCCCAAAAGCTTAGAAGAGGATTAAATCAAGTAGGCTTAGGTGTGAAAACAGGGATAGATTTACCAAATGAAACAAGAGGTCAAATCGAACCATTAACAAATAATCCAGGTAATTATCTAGATTTATCAATTGGTCAATATGATACCTATACACCATTACAATTATCACAATATGTTTCAACTATAGCGAATGATGGTTATAGAATACAGCCACACATTGGATTAACGATTCATGAATCAACTAATAAAGATGAGGTTGGTCCACTCAAGAAGAAAATTAATGGCACTGTCTTGAACAAGGTTAATAATACTGAAAAGGAAATCAAACAAATTCAAGAAGGATTCAAAATGGCATTTAATGATAAAGATGGTACTGGATATGTTAGTTTTAAAGATACAGTAGTACCTACTGCTGGTAAAACGGGTACCGCTGAAGTGTTCCAAAACGGAGAGCCAAGAGTTAACTCTACTTATATAGGATACGCGCCAATTGATGATCCAAAATTAGCGTTTTCAATTGTATATACAAATCAGCCTGTACCACCACCATGGTTAACAGGTGGAGACTTAGGTAGAGATGTAATTAACTACTACTTTAAGCAGTTAGGTAAAGATGATAAAAATAAAGACAAAGACAAATAAAATTTAACCTGACGATTGTGTAGCGCATGGTTGTAAAATTTTAACTTTGCAAATATTATAGATGTTGGTATAATAATAAAGTCGTATTTAGAAATGATAAGGAGGAATAACCATGCGCGTAAACGTAACTTTAGCTTGTACGGAATGTGGTGACAGAAACTACATTACAACTAAGAACAAAAGAAATAATCCAGAACGTGTTGAAATGAAGAAATTCTGTTCACGTGAAAACAAACAAACTTTACACCGTGAAACAAAATAATCATTAAAATTAAATTTAAATTAACAATAAAAAAGGTGAAATCTCAAAATAAGAGGTTTCACCTTTTTAATTATGCACACGTATGAAATGATAAAAGATTTTCAATTGAAATAATAAATTTTAGAATTGTCGCATAATTCATCATGACAACATAATGACATGTATTGTTATTAACGATATAATAGAATTGAATAAAGTGGGTGATAATGTGACTAAAAATGAGATTAGAAAATACATTTTACATAAAATGAAGAATTTTAATAAAGCTGAAAAGCGAAAAGCAGACACATGGTTAAGAAATCAATTTTTTGCAACTGAAGAATACAAAGAAGCAAACGCAATTGCGCTAGTTCTTTCTTTTAATCATGAAGTAGATACTTTTTCTATTATTGAACAAGCCTTAATGGATCATAAACGTATTTTTGTACCGAAAATGGATTATTTAAATCATCAAATGACTTTTAAAGAAATATTTAATCTCAAAGATATTGATGTCGATAATAAGGGGATTTACTATCCAACTTCAAAAGGTGAAACAACGAATAACCTAGATTTAATTGTTGTTCCTGGTGTTGGATTTCAAGACGATGGATATAGAATTGGGTATGGTGGTGGCTATTACGACAGGTTTTTAGCTAATTATCAGACAAAGACAATAAGCTTATTATACGATTTTCAAATAACATCATTTGAACCGGAATCATTCGATCAACCAGTCGATAAATTGATTATATATCAATCAGCATAGTGGAGGACTAAATGAACATAGACAAACAATTTTGGAAAACAATATATTATTGGATTAGGTACTTGAATTTTGATATTGTCAGTAGGGAAAAAGATGACCAAGAAATTTGGTTAGCCCATAAAAGAAAAAAACAAGTAGTCATTTTTAAACAACATATCAAGTCTACCCAAGAAATACGTTTTGACAAAGCGAAAGTGCTTGAACACAAAGATGAAATAGCAAATTTTATTTCTTTCGAACCACAAAGTTTTGAATTTTATTATTTTACAGAATCGGAATTTTCAGAAGAACAATTAAATGAAGTTTCGCCAATTAGAATTAAATTCAATGTTATAAGACACACAAAAGATTTGATAAAGCATATGCCGAATATATTTTTGGCTAGACTTATTTCAGAAGATAATGATAAAAAGACATATATGTTCTATAAACGCAAAGTATTAACCGATAACTTTTTAGATAAATATATGCAGAAATTTTCACCGGCAACATACACAATAATATTTGTAAATGTCTTAATATGGTTATGTATGATTTTATATTTAAATAATTTTTCGGATGTAAAATTATTAGATGTTGGCGGGTTAGTGCATTTTAATGTCGTACATGGTGAATGGTATCGAATTGTTACATCGATGTTTTTACATTTTAGTTTTGAACATATACTTATGAATATGCTTTCATTATTTATTTTTGGTAAAATAGTCGAAGCAATTATTGGTTCATGGCGGATGTTAACTGTATACTTTATTGCAGGGTTGTTTGGAAACTTTGTATCACTATCATTTAATACGACTACAATTTCAGTTGGGGCTAGTGGTGCTATATTTGGTCTGATTGGATCAATTTTTGCGATGATGTATGTTTCAAAAACATTTAACAAAAAAATGTTAGGACAGTTATTAATTGCATTAGTGATATTAGTTGGTGTTTCTCTGTTTATGTCAAATATAAATATTGTGGCGCATATTGGAGGATTCATTGGTGGTTTATTAATAACTTTAATTGGCTATTACTATAAAGTGAATCGTAATATTTTTTGGATTTTACTAATTGGTATGCTTGTTATATTTATTGCACTTCAAATTAGAATTTTTACAATTAAAGAAGATAATATTTATAATAAATTGATCAAAGATGATATGACTAGTGGTAATTATGATAATGCTCAAAATATTGTGAAGCAGACAATAAATAAAAATTATGCCGATGATCAAACATATTATTTAAGTGGTATGATTATGGCTACTATCAATTCTAAGTCCGAAGGTATGACAGAATGGGAGCGAGGACTTAGAATGTTTCCTAAATCAGGTTTATTAAATTTTGAGTTAGCGATAGCAAATCGTTCATTAAATGATGATGAAAAAGCATTAAAATATGTGCGTAAAGCATTAAATGCAGACCCTAAAAATACAGATTATATTAACTTAGAAAAAGAGTTGACTAAATCAAATGAGTCGAAAAATAAATAACTTTTATGATGTACAACAGTTATTGAAAAGTTACGGATTTCTAATATATTTTAAAAATCCAGAAGATATGTACGAAATGATTCAACAGGAGATTTCATCATTGTATCAATATGAACTGTTATCTAAGGAAGAATATTTGAAATGTACGTTGATAATTAATCAGAGAAGGAATGAACAGAAATGACAAAAATTATTTTAGCAGCTGATGTAGGCGGGACGACTTGTAAATTAGGTATTTTCACACCTGAATTAGAACAATTACATAAATGGTCTATTCACACTGATACATCTGATAGTACAGGATATACACTTTTGAAAGGAATTTATGATTCGTTTGTTGAAAAAGTAAATGAAAATAATTATAATTTTTCAAATGTACTTGGCGTAGGTATTGGTGTACCAGGTCCTGTTGACTTTGAAAAAGGTACAGTAAATGGAGCAGTAAACTTATATTGGCCAGAAAAAGTTAATGTACGTGAGATTTTTGAACAATTCGTTGATTGTCCAGTGTATGTAGATAATGATGCTAACATAGCTGCTTTAGGGGAGAAACACAAAGGTGCTGGTGAAGGTGCCGATGATGTTGTTGCCATCACACTTGGTACAGGTCTAGGTGGAGGAATTATTTCAAATGGTGAAATCGTACATGGTCATAATGGCTCTGGCGCAGAAATAGGTCATTTTAGAGCAGACTTCGATCAACGATTTAAATGTAATTGTGGTCGTTCTGGATGTATTGAAACAGTTGCTTCAGCGACAGGCGTTGTTAACTTAATTAACTTCTACTATCCGAAGTTGACGTTTAGATCTTCTATATTAGAATTGATTAAAGAAAATAAGGTTACAGCAAAAGCTGTTTTTGATGCGGCAAAAGCTGGTGACCAATTCTGTATTTTCATTACTGAAAAGGTTGCAAACTATATTGGATATTTATGTAGTATTATTAGTGTTACAAGTAATCCGAAATATATCGTTCTAGGTGGAGGAATGTCTACTGCAGGACCTATTTTAATTGAAAATATTAAAACAGAATATCATAATTTAACATTTGCACCTGCTCAATTTGAAACTGAAATTGTACAAGCGAAATTAGGTAATGATGCAGGTATTACAGGAGCAGCAGGATTAATCAAGACCTATGTATTAGATAAAGAGGGGGTAAAATAATGGCTATTGTTGATGTGGTTGTTATTCCAGTTGGAACGGAAGGTCCGAGTGTTAGTAAATATATTGCAGATATTCAGAAAAAACTTCAAGAATATAAAGCAATGGGTAAAATTGATTTTCAATTAACACCAATGAATACTCTAATTGAAGGTGAATTAAGCGATGTATTAGAAGTTGTGCAAGTGATACATGAATTACCTTTTGATAAAGGTTTAAGTAGAGTTTGTACAAATATCCGTATTGATGACCGACGAGACAAATCTAGAAAAATGAATGATAAACTAACATCAGTACAAAAACATTTAGAAAATAGTGGTGAAAACCTATGAGGATTTCAAGCTTAACTTTAGGCTTAGTTGATACTAATACGTATTTCATCGAAAATGACAAAGCTGTTATTCTGATTGACCCTTCAGGTGAAAGTGAAAAAATTATTAAAAAATTAAACCAAATAAATAAACCGTTAAAAGCTATTTTATTAACACATGCACACTTTGATCATATCGGAGCAGTCGATGATATAGTTGATCGATTCGATGTCCCGGTTTATATGCATGAAGCAGAGTTTGATTTTCTAAAAGATCCCGTTAAAAATGGAGCAGATAAATTTAAGCAATATGGATTACCAATTATTACAAGTAAGGTAACTCCTGAAAAGTTAAACGAAGGTAGCACAGAAATAGAAGGATTTAAGTTTAATGTGTTACACACACCTGGACATTCACCAGGAAGTTTAACATATGTGTTCGATGAATTCGCAGTTGTTGGAGATACATTATTTAATAATGGAATCGGACGTACAGATTTATATAAAGGTGATTATGAAACGCTAGTTGATTCTATTCAAGATAAAATATTTGAATTAGAAGGCGATTTACCTTTATTCCCTGGACATGGTCCATATACGACGGTTGATGATGAACAATTAAATCCATTTTTACACGGTTAAATTGAAGTAATAAAAACACCTCCTACGTGATTATATGTAGGAGGTGTTTTTTTGAAGATTCTATTTCAAGAAATAATTAATAAAGCGATAGAAATGAAAGCGAGTGATGTACATTTTATTCCAGTTAAAAATGAAGTAAGTATTAAATTTAGAATTAATGATAACTTGGAGCAGTATGAACAAATTGGGAATAGCATTTATCAAAAGTTATTAGTTTATATGAAGTTTCAAGCTGGGCTTGATGTTTCTACACAGCAAGTCGCACAGAGCGGTCGATATAGTTACCATTTCAATAAAATATATTTTTTGAGAATATCAACTTTACCATTGTCACTTGGCCAAGAAAGTTGTGTTATCAGAATTGTACCTCAATTTTTTCAACAACAGAAATCAACTTATAAATTCAATGATTTTAAACACCTCATGAATAAGAAACAAGGATTACTATTGTTTAGTGGGCCAACTGGTTCAGGAAAGAGTACATTAATGTATCAAATGGTCTCATACGCGAATAAAGCCTTGAATTTAAATGTAATTTCTATAGAGGATCCTGTAGAGATGCAAATTCCTGGTATCGTCCAAATTAATGTGAATGATAAAGCTGGCATTAACTATGTAAATTCGTTTAAAGCTATTTTAAGATGTGATCCTGATGTTATTTTAATAGGTGAAATCAGAGATAAAGATGTTGCCAAGTGTGTTATACAGGCTAGTTTAAGTGGTCACCTTGTTCTGACTACATTGCATGCAACTGATTGTAAAGGTGCTATTTTAAGGCTATTAGAAATGGGCATTTCTGTACAAGAATTGATACAGGCAACTAACTTAATTATAAACCAACGACTTGTAACTACTATTAAGCAACAGCGACAATTAGTATGCGAAATTCTATCTCAGCAACAACTCCGATATTTCTTTTCCCATAATCATTCATTACCATCATCATTTAAGAACTTAGAAGATAAACTTGATGATATGACAAAAGCAGGTGTCATTTGTGAAACTACAATGGATAAATACATTTAAACTACATTCTAAGAAGCGACAATTAAGTAAGGCCCAACAAATCGATTTACTTTCAAATTTATGTAATTTGTTGAAATATGGTTTCACTCTGTATCAAAGTTTTCAATTTTTAAATCTTCAAATGACATATAAAAATAAGCAATTAGGTACCACCATTCTAAGTGAAATTTCAAATGGTGCACCATGCAATCAAATATTATCACTGATAGGTTATAGCGATACTATCGTCATGCAAGTATATTTGGCAGAAAGATTTGGCAATATTATAGACGTTCTAGAAGAAACCGTAAATTATATGAAAGTGAATAGAAAGTCAGAACAACGATTGTTAAAGACACTGCAATACCCCTTAATACTAGTTTCTATCTTTATTGCTATGATTATTATATTAAACCTCACAGTAATTCCACAGTTTCAACAATTATATACTTCTATGAATATTCAACTATCTTCTTTTCAAAAAACATTGTCTTTTTTCATTACCAGCTTACCTACTATAATTGTAGTAATGCTCATAATAGTATCTATGTTGGCTATTATTATGAAATTAATTTATAACAATTTAAATATGCTCAATAAGATAAACTTTGTGATGAAACTACCGCTAATATCAGGCTATTTCCAATTATTTAAAACTTATTTTGTAACTAATGAATTAGTGTTGTTTTATAAAAATGGTATTACACTTCAATCAATAGTAGACGTTTATATTAACCATAGTAGTGATCCATTTAGACAGTTTCTAGGTAAATACTTATTAACTTATTCAGAAATGGGATATGGTTTGCCTCAAATTTTAGAAAAACTAAAATGCTTTAAGCCTCAATTAATTAAGTTTGTGCTACAAGGTGAAAAGAGAGGGAAGCTAGAAGTAGAACTAAAGTTATATTCGCAAATATTAGTAAAACAAATAGAAGATAAAGCGATAAAACAGACTCAGTTTTTACAGCCTATTTTATTTTTGATTTTAGGTTTATTTATTGTCGCAATTTATTTAGTAATTATGTTACCAATGTTTCAAATGATGCAAAGTATAAAATAATGGAGGTTAATATATGTTTAAATTTCTTAAGAAAACTCAAGCGTTTACATTGATAGAGATGCTATTAGTGTTATTAATCATCAGTTTATTATTAATTTTAATCATTCCAAATATTGCTAAACAAACTGCTCACATACAATCAACAGGTTGTAATGCACAGGTAAAAATGGTTAATAGTCAAATTGAAGCGTATGCATTGAAACATAATAGAAATCCATCGTCTATTGAAGACTTAATTGCAGATGGTTTTATAAAAGAAGCACAAAAGACATGTAAATCAGGAGAGACAATAACAATTAGTAATGGAGAAGCAGTTGCAAATTAGAAAGCAGTCAGCATTTACTATGATTGAGATGCTTGTGGTAATGATGTTAATCAGTATATTTCTACTTTTGACAATGACATCTAAAGGATTAAGCAATCTTAGAGTAATAGATGATGAGGCAAATATCATTTCTTTTATTACTGAATTGAATTATATTAAGTCGCAAGCTATAGCAAATCAAGGATATATCAATGTTAGATTTTATGAAAACAGTGACACTATTAAAGTAATAGAGAATAATAAAATACGATTTCTAAAATTAAAAGTAGGCAAAATAATTAATGTTGCAAAAGTTGATATTATTGCCTTTGATAAAAAAGGGAATATCAATAAATTTGGTAGCATAACAATTGACAATAACAATTCAATTTATAGAATAATATTCCATATTGAAAAAGGAAGAATTCGTTATGAAAAGCTATAAGTGTAAAGG
>NZ_JACYHC010000510.1:0-4013 GCF_017152085.1 Staphylococcus sp. EG-SA-2 | reverse complement strand
GTTTCTTTAGCTAATTTAAAATCTTCATCTACTAATAAATCGAAATTCAATCCGTGTTTCTCAATAAAATTTTGGTGTTTTTTCTTTGAATCACCGCTTATACCATATACTGCAACATCTAAATCATTGAACATTTCTAAATTGTCTCTAAAGTCACAAGCTTCTGTGGTACAAGTAGGTGTATTATCTCTAGGATAAAAATATATAATCGCCTTTTTACCTTTTAATGTATCATTTGTAATGACAGTTCCGTCTTGATTTTCTAATTTAAATATTGGAAATTGTTCTCCTTTTTGCAACATATAATCACCTTTTTCTTCATTATAATAATTTTATGATACGATATTAGATGAAAATATTAAATTAAAAGAGGTTGATATAAATGAATTTTAGTGAAAGTGAACGTTTACAACAACTTTCAAACGAATATATTCTAGGCGGTGTCAATTCCCCTTCTCGTTCTTATAAAGCTGTAGGAGGCGGTGCACCTGTTGTTATGAAAGAAGGACACGGTGCATATTTATATGATGTCGATGGCAATAAATTTATTGATTACCTTCAAGCATACGGTCCAATTATTGCGGGGCATGCACATCCTCATATTACTAAAGCAATTCAAGAACAAGCAGCCAAAGGTGTTTTATTTGGTACACCGACTGAACTAGAAATTGAATTCAGCAAAAAATTACGTGATGCAATTCCATCTCTTGAGAAAATTCGCTTTGTAAATTCTGGAACAGAAGCAGTCATGACAACAATTCGTGTTGCACGTGCATATACTAAAAGAAATAAAATTATAAAATTTGCTGGATCTTATCATGGCCATTCTGATTTAGTATTGGTTGCAGCAGGTAGTGGCCCATCTCAGCTCGGTTCTCCAGACTCAGCTGGTGTTCCAGAAAGCGTCGCACGTGAAGTCATTACTGTACCTTTCAATGATATTAACGCATATAAAGAAGCAATTGAATTTTGGGGTGATGAAATTGCCGCAGTATTAGTAGAACCAATTGTTGGTAACTTTGGAATGGTAATGCCTCAACCTGGATTTTTAGAAGAGGTTAATGAAATTTCGCATAACAATGGGACACTAGTGATTTATGATGAAGTAATTACTGCATTCCGTTTCCATTACGGTGCCGCTCAAGATTTATTAGGTGTTATCCCTGATTTAACTGCATTTGGTAAAATTGTTGGCGGTGGTTTACCAATTGGAGGCTATGGTGGACGTCAAGATATTATGGAACAAGTAGCACCTCTAGGACCTGCATATCAAGCTGGTACAATGGCTGGTAACCCGTTATCTATGAAAGCAGGTATTGCATTACTCGAAGTACTAGAACAAGACGGTGTTTATGAAAAATTAGACAGCTTAGGCCAACAACTAGAAGAAGGTTTACTTAAATTAATCGAAAAACATAATATCACAGCTACAATTAATCGTATTTATGGATCTTTAACATTGTACTTTACAGATGAAAAAGTCACACATTATGATCAAGTTGAACATTCTGACGGCGAAGCGTTCGGTAAATTTTTCAAATTAATGTTAAATCAAGGTATCAATTTAGCACCTTCTAAGTTTGAAGCTTGGTTCTTAACAACTGAACATACAGAAGAAGATATTCAACAAACTTTAAAAGCTGCAGACTATGCTTTTAGTCAAATGAAATAACTTTTAAGGAAGTATATTTTTAATTGAATTAAAATAAAACAAATGCTCACATAGTAGATTCATTTTATATCGTTAACTATTAACGTTTAACTTGATATGTCACTATGTGAGTTTTTATTTTACAAATTTATACTCTTTTAATCTCTGACTAAAGTTTTACATCGCTATCAGTATTATGTATGATTTATTTTAACAACTATAAATAAGCTTGAATTTTATAACTAGTAAGTGTATAACAGTAATGAATACGAATATTAGATATTCAATAAACTTAAAAGGGGCGTCATTATTTTTGAGACTAGGAGCTCGGATTTTTAAAACTGGTATAGCCATTATTTTAGCTATGTCTATCGCTTCTTTACTACCGGATGATGTTGGTCTGAAAGCCTTAGCTGGTGTCAGTGCTGTTGTTGCAATGCAACCTAGTATTTATCGTTCATTTAAAACAGTTTCTGATCAAGCATTGGGTAACATTATAGGTGCCATATTATCTGTTACAATGGTAACAATTTTTAGTGATAATTTTATCATTATGGGTGTTACCGTCATAGTACTTATTGCTATTTTATTTAAATTTAATTTAGCACATGTTGCTACTTTGGCGAGTGTAACAGCATTAATCATTATGGGACAACATACCGGTTCTTTCTATATTACCGCCTTTTACAGGTTTGTACTTGTAATGATTGGTGTCATAAGTTCATCTCTAGTTAACTTTGTGTTTCTACCACCTAAATTTGAAACAAAAATTTACTATAATTCATTAAATATATCCTCAGATATTTTTATGTGGTTTAAATTAGTATTAAATGATACGACGGAGTTTAATAATATTAAACAAGATAGTCATAATTTAAAACAACGTGTCGAAAAGTTAGAGAAAATTTATGATTACTATAGCGAAGAACGTCCTATTACAAAAAAACATATTCACCAACAGAATAGAAAGAAAATACTTTTCAGAGAAGTAGTTCAGACGACTAGACAAGCTTATGAAGTATTAAACAAATTGTCGCGTTATCAAAACGACTTATATTTACTTAATAACAATTTCCTATTACAAATCAAATTAGATTTAGATTCATTAACTGCTTTTCACGAGCAAATTTTAGCTAGCCTTTCTAAAAAAGCACGTTATAATGTGACACATGTTGATTATGAGTTAGATAATCCGCAGAAAAAAGATTTATTGTCTACATTTCAGCATGAGTTAATAAATCATCCTTATCAAACGGAATATTCGTTTGCCAATGTTATGCAAATTGTTGCAGCCATCGAAGAGTATCGACACCATTTAGAGCATTTAGACCGCATAAGAATTAGCTTTTTCACATATCATAGGTCTGATGCAGACATTGAAATTGTTGAAGAAGACTTTGATTTATAAGTTTAAAGCAATTCCTGTAATTAATACCACAATGAGATAAAGTAATATTGAATCTCGAAATTAAATTTAAAAAAGCAGTAAGATTATTTTCAATGAAGAAAATCTCTTACTGCTTTTCTATGTTATGACCCCACCATCCTGTTACAAATCTTCCCTACAAGATTGTACTGAAGTCAAACAACTAATACTTTATAAGTTTTGAATGCTATATAAATGCTCGTAAGCACCTTGTTTTGCAATCAATTCACGATGCGTACCTGTTTCAACAATATGTCCATTTTCAATTACGACAATTTTGTCAGCATGTGTAATAGTGGACAAGCGATGCGCTACGATAAGTGTCGTTCGATCTTTACTCAACACATCTAATGCTTCTTGAATAATGGATTCACTTTCTAAATCAAGTGCACTTGTTGCTTCATCCAAGATAAGAATTGGCGGATTATTTAAAAATATTCTAGCAATCGATAATCTTTGTTTTTGACCACCTGATAATTTAACACCTCGTTCACCTACTTCAGTGTCATATCCCTGTGGCAAGTTCATAATAAAGTCATGTGCATTAGCCATTTTCGCCGCTTCAACTACTTCTTCATCTGTTGCTGTTGGACGACCAAGTAAAATATTTTCCTTAACTGTATCAGAGAATAAAATATTATCCTGTTGCACCAATCCTATTTGATTTCTTAAACTTCCCGTTAAAAAATCTTTAATATTGTGACCATCTATTAAAATTTGCCCAGAAGTTACATCGTAAAATCTCGGTATTAAGTTAATTAATGTTGATTTACCACCACCACTCATACCTACGAAAGCAACTGTTTCTCCTTTTTCAATACTCAAATTAATATCTTTTAAAATTGGAGCTTCGTTATCGTTATATTGAAAACTAACATGATCAATATCAATACGACCTTGTTTAATTTCAATAGGTTGAGCACCAACACCATTTTT
>NZ_JACYHC010000509.1:0-4030 GCF_017152085.1 Staphylococcus sp. EG-SA-2 | reverse complement strand
TGTTTTTCAGTAGCAATCGTTCTAGATAGACAAATGCCTTCAAGATCTCTGACAAAGCATACGTCGGGTATGCCATCTTTTAATTCAATTAATGTATTTTGTACATGTGCTTCTAGACTAATGCCTGTGTTACTAAACAACTTTAATATCGGCAATAATGTACGATCCAAATAACATTCAAGCCATGCTTCTGGTGCTAAACCACTTTGCTCAATCACTTGTGCTAACTTAGAGATCGGTGAATCAGGCATCGTTTCAAATAATGACGCCAATACATGAATATCTTTATCAGCATGGTAATTCGGTATCCCTTCACGAACAATCATGGCACTATTTGTTAATAAATCCATTTCAGGTTCAACTGTTTGCCCTAATGGATTCGGTAACAATGCACGATATCCTTCTTCAAACATCAATTTAAAATGGGGTGTTTCAACCTCATCTTTGACTGATGCGATAACTTGCGCGGCATCAATTGTCCGTTCAATTTGTTCAAGATCATTCGTACGTATAAAATTAGTAATTTTAACGTGTATCGGTAATTTTAAATAAATGTTTAATGCTTTTGAAAATACAGTTCTAACCGAAGACGTCGGGTACACTAAATCACCGGAAGCGCCAAGGTCTTTTATTAAACCTTGTTCACTATATTGCATATACTGTGGATGCTGTCGCAACACATTGATTTGATAAGGATGTGTTGGTAATAAAATAAAATCTTTGGGTATCTCTGATATATCTATGTCTGCTAATTGATACAACACTTTCTCAACCTGATCTTCTTTACCTTCTACATAGCGCGTGAGCAGAACATCTTGATGCACAGCTAAATAATGCAATTGGAATGATGTATGACATTCGGGTGCATATTTCTCTAAATCTGCTTCTGAAAACCCACTTGCACTCTTAGGAGTCGGATGAAATGGATGACCTAAGTATAAAGATTGTTCTGAAACGATATAACGATCCTCTACGTAGTCTATTGTGTTACTTTGCAAATAACGCGCCGTGCGATGAATGCTATTATCGATGTCAGACATAATTTGCGCCATATGTTGTTGCACTGCCGTTTGATTATCTGCACTTTGAGCCATATGTTGCAAAATACGCGCAATTGCTTCTTTATAAGTTGTTATTTTTTTACTTTTTCCATCGATAAGCCATACCTCTGGATGATACATATGATGCCCCATCGCAGACCAATAGCGAAATTCACCCGTTAAAGTTTCGAGCTCTGATAATTGTATAGACCATTGATGATTTTGAGGTGGTACTTGATATAAATTTTCTTCTCTAAAATATTCATTTAAAATGCGTTCGATAGCCGCATACGCTGCATGTTGTATTAATTCTTTATTTTGCACTTTTTTGTTTCAACTCCCATAATTTCATTAATGTGTGATCGTTGATTTGATTAGTGATGGTTGAACAAATTAAAAATAAACTACTTACTGCAAATACTACGCCCATAACGATAAACGTAGTAGCTGGTGTAGTATAACTTGTAATGGCAGCGCCACTAAGACTGCCAATAATTTGACCAACAACTAACATACTGTTCGTCGTTCCAACAAATGTGCCTTTAAGTTGTTGATGACACGCATTCACGACAACAAACATGACACTTTGAATCAATGCACTATATGTTAATCCTTGAAGTATTCTTGCAGCCATTAAAAACTCTATATTCGTCGCTAAACCTTGCAGTATCGCACTACAACCACATGCAATCGTGGCAAATATATATACTGATTTAACATATGATTTATCATTAAAGCGTCCCCATAAAGGCGCGCTTAATATCGAAGCCGTCCAAAATGCGGACTGTAAAAATCCAATCACACTACGGTCATCTATCGCTGTATGATTCACTGATGAAGCAAGTGGTGATAATGCAGTTAGCATGCCATACATAGCAAAGTTTGCTAAAACGCCAACGATAATAAATCGACATGTTTGTTGTGTGCATAATAGACATTGAAATGAACGGCGAATACCTTTATTAATATTTGGTGTTTGTGATTTTGGCATATGTGTCGTTTCAATCAATTTTAATGCACCGAAAATACAGACAATAAAAGTAATAACGGCAATACTCATCAGTAACGCACTAAAACCTAATATCGAAGCTGTAACACCGCCAATTAATGGCCCCACAAGAGACCCTGCGCTGACTGAACTTTGCAGTCTTCCTAATACCTTTCCACGATCTTCAGCTGGCGCCTCTGCACTCGCAAACGCACTTGATGCATCAACAACACCACCAAATAGTCCCTGCAATAACCTCACAAGTACAAACTGTAATGGTGTCGTACACAATGCCATTAAAAATAAGCATACCGCCAAACCAAGTAACGCTCTTAAGACCATCCATTTTCGGCTGATCTTATCACCTAGCTTCCCCCATATCGGCGAAGCTATCATCGTCGTTACAGCTGGAGCAGCAATCGCTATACCACTCCACAACTGTATTTCTACGACTGATAGATTTTGTAGTGATGCCATATAAATTGGCAATAATGGCACAAGTACTGTCAGTCCAGCAATCGCTATAAACTGACTGAGCCATAAAATGCGAAAGTTACTGCGCCATATAGACTGATTAATCATATGTCACCATTGGATTTGGTACGGTAGTTAAACCTGAAGGCATACTACCTCCACCACTATCACGTTGATATAGCAATGGTAATAAAATTTGTTTGAATGGCCACGTCTGTTTATCAAATAAAATGTGTCTGACAGCTAGCTGATCAGTTGTAACCCAGGAAATAGTTGCCACTTCATTTTTTAAAATTTGTTTTAACAACGACATAAGTTCATGCTCACTTACACCAAATAAATCTTGAATTGCATCAATAATGGCATATAGATTTACCGATACAGCTAATGTTTGAAAATAAGCAAAGAATGTTTCCAAATCCTCATTAATTAGCGTATTAGGTGTATCTTCTCTGACGACATACTTCGGCAATGAAAGCTGATGTGCTGTTAGCCATGGTTTATAAATTCTGACAGTATCATGATCACGTAACACGCATTTTTGTACACGTCCATCTTCAAATGACAACAATATATTTTGACCATGCAACTCTGGTAATGCGCCGTATTGCATAAATGATAGTGTTACCTTTAAAAAGACTTGCGCGATATCTTCAAATAACGTCATGACATCATTTTTAGAAATATTATCTTTTCCACAAATCATTTGATATAAAGTGCGATCATTTGCCGCGAGTGCTGCCATTGACACTAGCTGTTGCGTATCATTTTTGGCTAGCACTTCGGGATACTTTCTTAGCTGAACAGTTAGATGACCTAATTGATCTTTGAAAATATCATTATCTTGACCCATATATGACCACCAAGCTGTTTCATCACAAACCATGACATACTTAGCTAGTGCTTCATCTTTTTCTATAAGCTGACGTAATAATTGTTCTGCTTGTTCTCCGTTTTTCATGTAACGCGTAGGCGTTAGCCTTAATGCGCCTAATGACTGCATTGCAAATGGTACTTTGACATGGTTATACGGTGCGCCAATATCAATTAATGAACGCATACTTGAAGACGACAGATAATCTCCAAATTTTAACGGTAATAGTACAACCAACTTTTCACTAATCTCTGTCGCAAAGACGTTCGGCAGAATATGCTGATATTGCCAAGGATGTACCGGAAATAGTACATAGTCATCTATTGATAACCCTTGATCATTTAACATGTCTGTCGCTTGTTCTTTTATAGGTACTGTCAAATTTTCTAATTCATCGATATTTGCAGTATCGCCATGAATCATATGTGTCTTTTTAACTGCTGCAACCATTAAAGGAAATGATTGATTTAATTCAGCTTGATACACTTGATAATCCGCTTCTCTTAATCCTCTTTTTTCTTTAGCTAATGGATGAAATGGACGATCTTTTAAACTTGCAAACTGCTCTGACATCACAAAAGGATGTGACGCTAAATCTAATTCTGATAATTGTTTAGCAAGCTGTGTGGCAGCAGTAGTCAGTCCTTCTTCAAC
>NZ_JACYHC010000508.1:0-4044 GCF_017152085.1 Staphylococcus sp. EG-SA-2 | reverse complement strand
ACTTACTTTTATGTATTTTCTATATTTTAGGTGTCAGAACTTATATATTTAGCCTTATTTGTAAAATTAAAAAGCCTACAACATGAATCGTTGCAGACTATCATATCGAGACAAAGAGGTTTATTAGCGTCTCTATATCTATGCGGAATTTGAAAAGATTATTTATTATATTTACGGGGATAAATTGTCATTTAAAAACGAGATGTATAACTTATAATTTACTTTGGATTAGCGTTTTTCAGTTTTCTCTATTTTATTATTCACTTTATCAATTTGTTTATTTAAATAATTTTGGTGAGACTGACTAAGTGTACTTACTTTTGCAGTTGCCTTAGCGAGATCTTCATAGCTTTGTGTATCTTTATAATCGTTAATTAAGCTTTGTGCTTCTTTAACATGATCACGTCTAATAACGCGTTTGTCACGGTCTGTGAAATGTGATGAGTCAATTTCACTATAACCATATAACCAACCTTTTTTAATACCTGTTTGATTAGTATGTAAATCATATTCTATGTAGTTGTCATTAGATAGTGCTTTTAATTTATTTAATTGACTCTTTTCTACTATTGAAAATTTCTCCTCAGTAGTAATTTCAGTATGGGTTTGTAAAATATTTTTATTATCCGAATCTTTTACAACAAAATTAGTTTCAACACTCTCTGTCACTAATGCGTTTGCGTGATTAGAATGCCATAATTGAGTTGCACAAATTACACCCATTGTTAGTACTAGTACTTTCCTTTTCATTTATTTATGCTCCCTTATTTGCTTTGATTGTAAAACCGACTTTTTCACCCTGTTTTCTTCGCCATTGAAAATTATATACCAATATTTTAGAAACAATAATTAACTTGCGATGAACAAACTATTAACAATAATCTTGAGTCTTATATTTATCTTAATTAATAATATATTTATTTAAGATTATGTTACTTCCAACTTTCAAAGTAGAAAAACGGTATAATTTGTTGATGGGTGTTTATTGATAAACTGCAAAAAATACAGCCTACAACCACATAGATTGTAGACTATATTTAAAATAATAGGTATTTATCATATCTCGTAAACTTAGTGCCAATTTTTATACTCGTGGTGCTGGTAAGCTACCCTTAAATTCAGGAACGTAGTGTGTAGGGCTATAACTTGGAACAGCATATTGATAATTTACATTTTTGATATTTAATGATGGTTTCCCAATTTTATAACCATTTGATTGTGAAAATGAGAAATATTTCTTCACACCTTTAACTACTTTATAAGAATAGAAGTATTTATAGTCATATGCTTTATTTACTTTAGCATTTTGATGTGTTGCTGTTGTGTTATTTTGGAAACTTGGTACATGCATACGATGTGAATTGTGACCATATGGTGGAATTACCTTGAAACTATTTATTTGTGGCACAACACAAAAGTGATTAATTTTAATGCTAGCATGCCCTGGTGTAACAAATTTATGCGCGTGATATCCAGGAACTGCAAAATGATGCTTGATAATTAAAGATTGAGATGGATGTGTATATCTAGGCGATTCTGATGGTTTAACAATAAAGTGTTTATTAATAGAATCCTTTGCATGATTTACATGTTTATGTACATGTGTTGATTTGTATGAAGTAATAACTTTCTTGTAGTGGGTTTGCGTAGTAATGAAGTGGTGGTTTACTTTGTTTTGCGTAATAAATCTATTTACTTCTGGGCCTTTAGCAACAAAATGCTTATCAACTTGTTGTGAAGCTGGATTGTTTGTTGCTACATTCACGCGATTATTGATTTCTTTGTACTCTGGTACAATGTTTCCTAACTTTGATTCTGGTACGGCAAAGTTTTTATCTACAATTTTACTAGCTGCCGATGAATCTACAATCTTATTCAATTTGTCTTCAGAAACTACAAAGTTTTTATTGTCAGTTAAATTACTAACATTTACTTTTGGCGAATTCTTAAATTCATCGTAAGCTGGAATAATTTTATTAATTCCTGATTCTGGAACTACAAATTTTTTGTCAACACTCTCTGTCACTGATGCTTTAGCGTGATTTGAATTGATAAGTTGTGTAGCAAATAGCGTGCTCATAGTTAAAACTAATAATTTCTTTTTCATCTGTTATTTCTCCTTTATATAGACTCAATATTATAACCAATATAATTTCCCTGTTATATTCACTAACAGCATTATATACCAGAATTTTCAGTATAATAATTAACTTGAAGTAAACGTTGTCTTAACATTTTTATTGTTTTTCAGCTTAAAATTAATTATTGATATTGATAGTTAAGCATAATAATTTTTTCGTAATATAAAGTGAAAAAAGTAATAGTCCACACCTGTTTAGAATGTGGACTATACTAGATTGCATCATTGAAATGATGACTTTGATATTATTTATTGCTAGTTTAAAATGTTGTTATTTTTACGACAAACTCATTATTTGCTTTGCAGCCATGCATTAATTATTTGCCATTATATACTTTATTGATTTGTTTATTAAAACGTTTTTGATGACCTTCACTTAAAGTATTTACTTTTTGTTGTGCATTTAATCGGTCTTTATAACTATGTGTATCTTTATAATTATCAACTAACTTTTGAGCTTCTCTAACGTGTTCACGCTTAATTACACGCTTCTCACGTTCAGTTAGATGAGAAGAATCAATTTGACTTATACCAACCAGTGATCCTGATTTTCTACCAGGTAAAGCAGACGTTTCTTCAAATTCAACAACATTATTATGCGTGTGATTTGAAGTTGTTGGTGATTGATGCGTTGTTGTGAAATCATGACTTTCACCATTTAATCCAGCCAATTGTTTTGGTGCATTATAAATAATTTGTTGCTGAGTTTGACGCTCAACTGTAGGCATTGGTACCTGTGTCGTTGTTTCAGTATATGTAGTCGGTGATGTTGGTTTCTTTGTTGGTGCAGAAACCACAAGTTTCTTGTCGTTTTCGTTGTCAATACGTTGTTTATGCTCAAAATCATATTCTAATGACACTACAGGTGTTTTCTTAATTTTTTGATTATCCAAAAATCTCGCTTTTCTTTCTTCTGCTCTTTTATCATATTCAGCTTTTTGTTGTTCAGAAACTTCTTGAGATGCAGGTTTGTGATTTTGAGTATTTAAACTTCTTTTACTTCTCTTGCTTCTTTTTGATTCATCACTTTTTGCTGCTTCAGTGTCAGATTTTAATTGAGCCATATTTTTATGATTTTTCTCTTCTTGTTTTTCATCTTCTAAAACAGGAATATTATTAGGTCTTGTTTTATCTATATCACTAAAAAATTCATCAATTATGGTTTCTAAGTCTTCTTTTTTATTTTCTAACATCCTTTTGTTAACTGCTTTTTTATTTGCTCTTTCTTCATCTTTATATCCCATAATTAAATCTAACTTACTATATAAACTTTCAACATCATCTCTATAGTTTTGATAAAATGTTTTACCTAACATTAATATCTGATTTTCTAATTTGTTTAATTCTAAGTCGCACTTTAATTGCTCCTCTTCATTAAAGTCTTTCAATTCAGGGTTATCTTTTTTTATATCTTCAATTTCTTTTAAGAACTCCTCACTTTGTTTTTTCAAAGTATTAAATACACTTTCATATCTTTCATGAGATAATCCTAGATAATCTAAATTATCAGTATTTCCATTTTTTATTTTTTTCTCTTCACTAAAAAATTTCTTCAAAGCCTCATCTTCAGCCATAAATCTCTGTTGATATTTTTTCATAGCTTCTTTATATTCAGGATTATCAAATCTTTCATTATCTAAGTTTGGAAAGGACCATATTAAATCATCCAAGCTTTTCTTATACTCTTCTACTGTTCTAGATTTATTTTTATTATTAGTCAGTTTCAACGACTCAGATACATATGGATTCTTCTCCCCAGAAACCACTGCACTCGCACGATTACTTTCCCAAATTTGTGATACACATAATGCTCCCAATGATAAAACTAGCAATTTATTTTTCAACTGTATTTTCTCCTTAATTTTCCCTAATTAACAACCTACCTTACACCCTATTTTTTCGCC
>NZ_JACYHC010000507.1:0-4045 GCF_017152085.1 Staphylococcus sp. EG-SA-2 | reverse complement strand
CTAATAAACCTCTTTGTCTCGATATGATAGTCTGCAACGATTCATGTTGTAGGCTTTTTAATTTTACAAATAAGGCTAAATATATAAGTTCTGACACCTAAAATATAGAAAATACATAAAAGTAAGTATAGTTATTTTATTATAATTATTAAATTTTTATTAATTAATTGTAAAAATGTAGAATTATAATTAATTAACGTTTAATATTAAAATTAACTAAAAAGAAAGAGGTGTTAGTTATGACAGAATACTTATTAAGTGCTGGCATATGTATGGCAATTGTTTCAATATTACTTATAGGGATGGCTATCAGTAATGTTTCGAAAGGGCAATACGCAAAGAGGTTTTTCTTTTTCGCTACTAGTTGCTTAGTGTTAACTTTAGTTGTAGTTTCAAGTCTAAGTAGCTCAGCAAATGCATCACAAACAGATAACGGCGTAAATAGAAGTGGTTCTGAAGATCCAACAGTATATAGTGCAACTTCAACTAAAAAATTACATAAAGAACCTGCGACATTAATTAAAGCGATTGATGGTGATACGGTTAAATTAATGTACAAAGGTCAACCAATGACATTCAGACTATTATTAGTTGATACACCTGAAACAAAGCATCCTAAAAAAGGTGTAGAGAAATATGGCCCTGAAGCAAGTGCATTTACGAAAAAAATGGTAGAAAATGCAAATAAAATTGAAGTCGAGTTTGACAAAGGTCAAAGAACTGATAAATATGGACGTGGCTTAGCGTATATTTATGCTGATGGAAAAATGGTAAACGAAGCTTTAGTTCGTCAAGGCTTGGCTAAAGTTGCTTATGTTTATAAACCTAACAATACACATGAAAAACTTTTAAGAAAAAGTGAAGCACAAGCGAAAAAAGAGAAATTAAATATTTGGAGCGAAGACAACGCTGATTCAGGTCAATAATGCTCATTGTAAAAGTGTCACTGCTGCTAGTGGCCCTTTTATAATTTTTAGATCACGATATGATTTATTATCAATTCAGAATTAAAAAAGTAAATAGTATCAAAAGCAAGTGTATTTAATATTAGAAAATAAAAATTTTAAATTTAGTATTAAAATGGAATGTTACTATATAGTTCAATGTGTATTATCACAGAAAATAAAATAATGCTTTACTTCTATATTTAAAAGTGTATAATGAAAGTTAAGTAATAAAGAGCGTGAAGAAAAATGTGAGTTATTTATATAGAATATTCTCCTTTTCATTTATGAATTTGTTACAAAATATTTAGTGCAAAAGCACGACGGAGGTATTCAATATGAATAACGGTACAGTTAAATGGTTTAATGCAGAAAAAGGTTTTGGTTTCATCGAAAGAGAAGATGGTAGCGACGTATTCGTACACTTCTCAGCAATCGCTGAAGATGGATACAAATCATTAGAAGAAGGCCAAAAAGTTGAATTCGACATCGTTGAAGGCGACCGTGGCGAGCAAGCTGCAAACGTAGTTAAAATGTAATTTTAACTTATTCAAACAGTCCTTATTATAGGGCTGTTTTTTTATGCTTTAAATCGATAACAGTTGGTGTGGTAAAAGCACTAGCCGTTATTTTTTTGTCCAATAAATTGTGGAGATCTAACAATATATAATGGTTCTATAATAAATCGAATTGATGGAAAAGTTTTTTACTTTTCATCTGTCCGACTTTTGATTTTGAATAAAAAAAGCGCCAATACAGAACTTTAATAATGACGAGAATTAAAGTCTGTATATGGCGATAACAAGAAGTAATGTTAAACACTCAAAATGTTTAACAATAATAGGATACCACATCGCATAATATCTTACTACTTAATTAATAATTTAACTAATCAACTTTTTGTTAATTTTTTATTAAGACTGATTAATTATTGAGAATATTTATTGTTTTTAAAATCTCATAATAATTCAGTAATCTTGTTTTCATTTAAAAGGCGAAACATTAAAATAATTAAATAAAAATATTGCGTTTAATTTACAGCGTCAAATATACTTATTTCTAATGCTTTGGGGTCTACTGAAACAAGTAAAGAATGATCGATGTTACTAATATTGCCATTCTCCAAATTTATTTCTGTGAGTATTTGGAAGCTACCATTAGGCAATGGTTTAACAATAGACAATTGCTTTTCCGCTTGTTGTATTAAAAAAGGTTTTGTAGATTGATTATTAATATGCCATTCACTCATGTATGTTTTTCACTCCTGCTTTAAAATAGGGTTAAAAAGTTTATAGTTGAGACATTCATGTTCAACCAAAATTTTGTTCAAATTCAATAAATGTCTTGTTTAAAATAGAAATATTGTAAATGTTATCGTCCAAAATTTCACCAGTTAAGTATTTGTTTTGAATTAAAATTTGGCAGTTAGTTAAGAAGTCTTGATAATCACGATCGCAAAAATAGTTTTCACGTGCATCTTTAGCATCGCCAAAAAAGTTAGCGACTGTTTCTGTTTCTCCATTATTCGAACGTTCAATATATAATTTGTAAAATTTAGCTATTGTATACTTTTGTTCTTTAGTTAGTTCATTCAAAATATTGGGCCTCCTGAAATATCATTTGTAATCTATACCCAATTTATTGCAAAACACAAACTAATTTAACTATTTGATGAAACTGTGTTAATAAGCTTTTACAAGCCTTAGTTTGTATGGATCTATAAAATTATCTTTAATTGCATAGGGTGAAATAATATGTAGTCCATAACTTTTAACTGATTTTTCACTTACACCAAATTTATAAGCTTGGTAGATAATTTTAGTACAATACGTAAATTTTTTGCTGTTCAAATTTAATGTAACTAGATAACGATGATTTGTATTTTCATAGTTTTTCTTAACCCATTCAGCCGCTTTTTTACCTGCACCAGGATAGCTGCAACGATAAACTTTCATCCAATCATTTTTGCCACTTGCATAATTATATTTAAAAGATTCGAAGGATTGTGTAGTTGGTTTGTCGCCAGGCCCCTCAATTTGTAAAATCGTTTTATCATCAATCGCGATACTACAATGACCAAAAAATCCCCACATGACAGGGCCTTTTGTAACAATAATATCACCAGGTTGTAATTGGAATTTGTCATCTTGAATTTCTGAATACTTATTATCTGCAATTGTTTTTGGTGAGTTTATAGGGGATACGACAACGAATAATATAAGTAAAATTATCGTTCGTTTAATATAGTTCACTTAAAAGCTCCTTGTTGAAGAAATATATGTAAATAGTCTTAAATTAGAATTGTAATCTTTAATAAGCTTGTAAGACTAAAACATATCTTAAATATTAAAGTATGAGAGTGTGAAATGTCTATTAAGAATAAAAAACAGTCTGAAACATCATTGAGACGTTTCAGACTGGATATAAAATGAATTTCATTTATAGCACACCAAATATAAATGTGTATATTAATATAGCGAATCCAAAAATATAGAGAATGACAGTGAAACTTAAATAGGACTCTTTTTTAGATTCTTTGCCAGTTTTTTTCATTAATACGAGTATAAACGTAGCGGCAACTAAGAAAATTAATGCTAGCCAAAACAGAATTGCAAAATGTAAAGACATGTGAAACCCTCCTTATATACCGTAATTATTAACCTATAAAACTATAAAAAATAGGATAAATGTAATAGAGAACGAGTACGATATTTATAAAAAATAATATTTCACTTAACCAGTTTTTAGTTATCATTGCAATGGTAAAGGATACGATGAGTATCACACCACAAATGATAATACCAGGCAGGAGCCAACATAAATCATCTAAATCTTTATTATATGTGATTAAAATATTAAAGATAACAAAAGTGGTAGTAATAACTGTATTGATAGCATTTAACAAAATGTTATTCATGACTGACACCTACTAGTATAAAAATAGCTTCTTAATAAATATGATAACACTATTTTCAGTCAAGTCCAGACTCCTGTGTAAAATGCTATACAATGTTTTTACCATTTCTACTTATCAAAATTGATGTATTTTCTTGAAGAATAAATCCATTCATCATGTAGGTCCATAAGAACGGCTCCAATTA
>NZ_JACYHC010000506.1:0-4047 GCF_017152085.1 Staphylococcus sp. EG-SA-2 | reverse complement strand
TTAAAACCATACGATCGTGACAAAATGATTGAAACAGTTCGTGGCGTTGGGTATGTGATACGATGACAAAACGTAAATTGCGCAATAACTGGATTATTGTTACCACGATGATTACGTTTGTCACGATATTTTTGTTTTGTTTAATTATTATTTTTTTCTTGAAAGATACACTGCATAATAGTGAGCTTGATGATGCAGAACGAAGCTCAAGCGATATTAATAATTTATTTCATTCTAAGCCTGTTAAAGATATATCTGCATTAGACTTGAATGCATCTTTAGGTAATTTTCAAGAGATAATTATTTATGATGAGCATAATAATAAATTATTTGAGACATCGAATGATAACACAGTGAGAGTTGAACCAGGTTATGAACACCGTTATTTTGACCGCGTAATAAAAAAACGCTATAAAGGCATTGAATATTTAATTATTAAAGAACCAATTACAACGCAAGATTTCAAAGGGTATAGCTTGTTAATTCATTCACTAGAAAATTATGATAACATCGTAAAATCATTGTATATCATTGCGCTGGCATTTGGAGTGATTGCAACAATTATAACTGCCACAATCAGTTATGTATTTTCAACACAAATTACTAAACCGCTTGTCAGTTTATCAAATAAAATGATTGAGATTCGACGAGATGGTTTTCAAAATAAATTGCAATTAAATACAAATTATGAAGAAATAGATAATTTAGCAAATACGTTTAATGAGATGATGAGCCAAATTGAAGAATCATTTAATCAACAAAGACAATTTGTTGAAGATGCGTCACATGAATTACGAACACCATTACAAATTATTCAAGGTCATTTAAATTTGATTCAGCGATGGGGAAAAAAAGACCCAGCAGTATTAGAAGAATCGTTAAATATTTCTATTGAAGAAATGAATCGTATCATAAAATTAGTCGAAGAATTACTTGAATTGACTAAAGGAGATGTAAATGACATTTCTTCTGAAGCGCAGACCGTGCATATTAATGATGAAATTCGCTCGCGAATACACTCATTAAAACAATTGCATCCTGATTATCAATTTGATACGGATCTGACATCTAAAAATCTAGAAATTAAAATGAAACCTCATCAATTCGAACAATTATTTTTAATCTTTATTGATAATGCAATCAAATATGATGTGAAGAATAAGAAAATTAAAGTTAAGACAAGGTTAAAAAATAAGCAAAAAATAATTGAAATTACAGATCATGGAATTGGTATTCCAGAGGAAGATCAAGATTTCATTTTTGATCGCTTTTATCGAGTGGATAAATCTCGTTCAAGAAGTCAAGGCGGTAATGGACTCGGATTATCTATTGCTCAAAAAATCATTCAATTAAACGGAGGATCGATTAAAATTAAAAGTGAAATTAACAAAGGAACAACGTTTAAAATCATATTTTAATCATGACTGAGACGTCAATCAAAGTCATAGGATCAATTTTTTAAGTACACATTAGCTGTGACTAATGTATAAGAACAACTATAAAACAAATAAACAGTGGTTCTTTATCATTTCTGTTGTACTCCCAAAATTTACAATAAAATACATCTATAAACCTAGAAGAATCAACGCTTTTGTTGATTCTTCTTTTTAGCAGATAAATAGGTAAATCTACTTTAACAAATAACTAAATAGTGATATTATTACATTGTAAGCGTTTCAACATTTTTGTGGAGGGTGTAAAATGACTAACGAAAGAAAAGAAGTTTCAGAGGCTCCTGTAAACTTCGGTGCGAATTTAGGTCTAATGTTAGATCTATATGATGACTTTTTACAAGATCCATCATCTGTACCAGAAGATTTACAAGTCTTATTCAGCACAATTAAGAATGATGACTCAATTGTACCAGCTTTAAAAAGTACAAGTAGTCAAAATAGCGACGGCACAATTAAGCGTGTCATGCGTCTAATTGATAATATTCGCCAATACGGGCATCTTAAAGCCGATATTTATCCTGTAAATCCTCCAAAAAGGAAACATGTACCTAAATTAGAGATTGAAGACTTTGATTTAGATCAACAGACTTT
This sequence comes from Staphylococcus sp. EG-SA-2, assembly GCF_017152085.1. Taxonomy (NCBI): domain Bacteria; kingdom Bacillati; phylum Bacillota; class Bacilli; order Caryophanales; family Staphylococcaceae; genus Staphylococcus; species Staphylococcus sp. EG-SA-2. The sequence goes on along the minus strand of NZ_JACYHC010000506.1, from coordinate 2,002 downwards.
GGAAGGTATATCAGCAGGAATTGTTTCAGATCACTTTGCCGACATTTATGATAATGCTTATGAAGCAATTTTAAGAATGGAAAAACGTTACAAAGGACCAATTGCATTTGAGTATACACATATTAATAACAATACCGAACGTGGTTGGTTAAAAAGAAGAATTGAAACGCCATATAAAGTAACGTTAAATAATAACGAAAAAAGGGCACTATTCAAACAATTAGCGTATGTTGAAGGGTTTGAAAAATATCTTCATAAAAACTTCGTTGGTGCAAAGCGTTTTTCAATTGAAGGGGTAGACGCACTTGTACCGATGTTACAACGTACTATTACGATTGCTGCGAAAGAAGGTATTAAAAATATACAAATAGGCATGGCTCACCGTGGACGTTTAAACGTTTTAACGCATGTCTTAGAAAAACCGTACGAAATGATGATTTCAGAATTTATGCATACAGATCCAATGAAATTCTTACCTGAAGATGGTAGCTTGCAGTTAACTGCTGGATGGACTGGTGATGTGAAATATCACCTTGGTGGCATTAAAACTACTGATTCATACGGTACAATGCAGCGTATTGCACTGGCTAACAATCCAAGTCACTTGGAAATTGTTGCACCTGTTGTTGAGGGGCGTACGAGAGCAGCACAAGATGATACACAACGAGCTGGGGCTCCGACGACTGATCATCATAAAGCAATGCCAATTATTATACATGGCGATGCTGCTTATCCTGGTCAAGGAATTAACTTCGAAACAATGAACTTAGGAAACTTGAAAGGCTATTCTACGGGTGGTTCATTGCATATTATTACTAACAATAGAATTGGATTTACTACAGAACCAATTGATGCACGTTCAACAACTTATTCTACAGATGTGGCCAAAGGTTATGATGTGCCAATATTCCATGTCAATGCTGATGACGTTGAAGCTACTATTGAAGCAATTGATATTGCAATGGAATTTAGAAAAGAGTTTCATAAAGACGTCGTTATTGATTTAGTAGGTTATCGTCGTTTCGGACATAACGAAATGGATGAACCATCAATTACTAATCCAGTTCCTTATCAGAATATTCGCAAACATGACTCTGTTGAATATGTGTTTGGTAAAAAGCTTGTTAATGAAGGTGTCATTTCAGAAGATGAAATGCATTCATTTATAGAACAAGTCCAAAAGGAACTAAGACAAGCTCATGATAAAATTAATAAAGCTGATAAAATGGATAATCCAGATATGGAAAAACCTGCAGAACTTGCATTACCGTTACAAGCAGACGAACAATCATTTACGTTTGATCATTTGAAAGAAATAAATGATGCATTGTTAACATATCCGGATGGCTTTAACATTTTGAAAAAGTTAAACAAAGTTCTTGAGAAGCGTCATGAGCCGTTTAATAAAGAAGATGGCTTAGTTGATTGGGCACAAGCAGAACAACTTGCATTTGCGACAATTTTACAAGATGGTACACCGATTCGCTTAACTGGTCAAGATAGTGAACGTGGTACATTCAGTCATAGGCATGCCGTGTTACATGATGAGCAAACAGGTGAAACATATACACCTTTACATCATGTTCCTGATCAAAAAGCGACATTTGATATACACAATTCTCCGCTTTCAGAAGCAGCAGTAGTTGGTTTTGAATACGGCTATAATGTGGAAAACAAAAAAAGCTTCAATATTTGGGAAGCGCAATATGGTGATTTTGCAAATATGTCACAAATGATTTTTGACAACTTCTTATTCAGTTCTCGCTCAAAATGGGGAGAACGTTCAGGATTAACATTATTCTTACCTCATGCATATGAGGGTCAAGGACCTGAACATTCATCAGCAAGATTAGAGCGATTTTTACAATTAGCTGCTGAAAATAATTGCACAGTTGTCAACTTATCTAGTTCAAGTAATTATTTCCACTTATTGCGTGCACAAGCAGCTAGTTTAGATTCTGAACAAATGCGACCATTGGTTGTTATGTCACCAAAAAGCTTA
>NZ_JACYHC010000505.1:0-4049 GCF_017152085.1 Staphylococcus sp. EG-SA-2 | reverse complement strand
ATTTGGGCGAATTCAGTTGAAAGATGTCTAATATCATAATGAATGACTATTGTTGGACTGTTTGTTTGGGCATTTAAATAACGCGCTAAACCTAATGCCAATTTTTCAATAGTAAACTTATTAAGTCGACCTTCACCAAGACCGAATTTTCCGCGTATACCCGCAGTACCAAATGTTAATTTACTTTCAAAACCTTCTCGCTGTTCAATGTCAGATTGCTGCTCATAAAAATGTTTAACTAAACTATCATTAGCTCTTTCTATCCATAATTCTTTATCCATTGTTGCTAAACATCCTTTCAAAATCTCAGTTAGACTTAATAAAACATGAAAACTAAAGCCCTTACATTTATGTAATGAATTATAAAGAAATACGCCCCAAAAGTAAAAAAACACAGCCCCAAGACAATACTTTTCACAAGTATTATATAATAGATGTGTATGAAAATGCATGGAGTAGATGTAAGAGTGATATATCATGCAGGAAATTGTAAAATATTAATTTTTAATATTGATTTATATATAGTTTTGTAATTTTTGATAGAATAACAATTAAGATGATTTTAAATTGAAGGGTGAGTCTTATGAAAAAAGTAATCAATGTAGTAGGAGCTATTATTTTTTCTGATAACAAAATTCTTTGTGCACAGAGAAGTGAAGAAATGAGTCTACCTTTAATGTGGGAATTTCCTGGCGGTAAGATTGAAAAGAATGAAACTGAAAAAGAAGCTTTGATTAGAGAAATTAGAGAAGAAATGAAATGTGATCTAATTGTTGGAGACAAAGTCATAACTACAGAACATGAATATGATTTTGGCATTGTTAAGTTAACAACATACAAATGTACTTTAAACAAAGAGTTACCAACTTTAACTGAACATAAGAGTATTGAATGGTTGTCAATAAACGAACTTGATAAATTAAATTGGGCCCCAGCGGATATACCAGCCGTTAATAAAATTATGACTGAGGGATAATATGAGTAGATTACTAAATGATTTCAATCAATCTTTAAAAAAAGGTTTTATAGACAAAGATATTTCTCATAAAGGGAATTATACACCGAAGCTTTTAGTAAATAATAAAAATGAAAAAGTCCTTTCAACAATTATAGATGAACTTCAAAAATGTGAAACGTTCTATTTTTCTGTAGCTTTTATAACAGAAAGCGGATTAGCCAGCTTAAAGGCTCAACTATTAGATTTAAGCAATAAGGGTGTTAAAGGGAAAATATTAACATCTAATTACTTAGGATTTAATAGTCCTAAAATGTATGGAGAATTACTTAAATTAAAAAATGTAGAGGTAAGATTAACTGATATTGCTGGATTCCATGCCAAAGGATATATTTTTGAACATAAGGATTATAGTTCTATGGTAATAGGAAGCTCTAATTTAACATCTAATGCGTTAAAGGTTAATTATGAGCATAATGTTTTACTGTCTACTATGAAAAATGGTGATTTAGTTGATAGTGTAAAAAATGAATTTGAATTGTTATGGCAAAAGAGTACCCCACTGACTGAGCAATGGATTAATTCATATAAAGAATCATTTGAGTACCGTTCCTTAGAAAAATTAGCGGAGGTTGAACAAACTCAAATGCTGCTAGCTGATAAGGTGAAAAAATCAGTGGAAATTGTACCCAATTTAATGCAAGCAGAAGCATTAAGGTCATTAAAAGCTATTAGGGATAAAACCAAAGATAAGGCGTTAATAATATCTGCAACTGGTACAGGTAAAACGATTTTATGTGCATTAGATGTTAGAGAAGTAAACCCTAATAAATTTTTATTTATTGTTCATAATGAGGGGATTTTAAATAGAGCTAAGGAAGAATTTAAAAAAGTATTACCTATAAAAAATGATAGTGATTTTGGATTGTTGACAGGAAAACATAGAGATGTCGATGCCAAATATTTATTTGCAACCATTCAAACATTATCTAGAGATGATAATTTTAAGCAATTTGATGAAAATGAATTTGATTATATTGTTTTTGATGAAGCACATCGTTCTGCTGCATCTACTTATCAACGAGTATTTAACTACTTCAAACCTAAGTTCATGCTGGGAATGACTGCTACACCAGAAAGATCAGATGAATTAAGTATATTTGAACTGTTTGATTATAATATTGCATATGAAATAAGGTTACAAGCAGCGTTAGAAAGTGATATTTTATGTCCATTTCATTATTTTGGTGTGACTGATTATGTACATCAAGGTATTAAAGAAGATGATGTAACTAAACTGAGATATTTAACTTCTGATGAAAGAGTTAATTATATTATTCAAAAGACAGATTACTATGGATATTCAGGTGAAATTTTACAAGGATTAATTTTTGTGAGTAGCAAAAAAGAAGCTTATGATTTAGCGGATAAACTAAGTTCAAAAGGGATTAAAAGTGTTGCTTTAACAGGAGATGATAGTGTTAATTATCGCCAAATTGTAATAGAAAAATTAAAAGAAGGTAAGATTAACTATATTATAACTGTAGATCTTTTTAACGAAGGTATTGATATTCCAGAAGTCAATCAAGTTGTAATGTTGAGACCAACAGAGTCTAGTATTATATTCATTCAGCAACTTGGTAGAGGATTAAGAAAAAGTGCAAATAAAGAGTATGTTACTGTAATTGATTTTATTGGTAATTATAAGACCAATTATTTAATTCCGATTGCGCTTTCTGGGGATCAATCGCAAAATAAAGATAATTATAAGAAGTTTTTAACGAATAACGATTCGATTAATGGAGTATCTACAATTAATTTTGAAGAAGTTGCTAAAAAACAGATTTACAATTCATTGGATGCAGTATCATTGAATCAAAATAAATTAATATTAAAAGCTTATGAAGAAGTTGAAAATAGATTGGGACACATGCCGTTACTAATGGATTTTATACAACAACATTCTATAGATCCAAGCGTTATATTTTCTAAATTTAGTAATTATTACGAATTTTTATTAAGGTATAAAAAAATAGATGCTTTATTGACGGAAAATGAATCTAAAAATCTGGTTTTCTTTTCAAGACAAATAGCACCTGGATTGAAAAGAATCGATAGTTTAGTTTTAGAAGAACTTTTAAAAAATGAATTAACATATGATGAATTAAAAAATAAAATGTTGAACGAAGTTAAGGATATAACAGAAGATGATATAGATACTTCATTAAGAATTTTAGATTTTTCATTTTACAACGCAGGAATTGAAAAAATCTATGGAAGTCCCATTATAGAATGTAATGAAAGAATGATAAGACTAAGCGATGCATTTACTAATGCTCTAAGTAATCAAACATTTAAAATATTTTTAGAAGATCTTATTGAATTATCAAAGTATAACAATGAAAAATACCAAAAAGGTAAAAATGGACTGATTTTATATAATAAATATTCAAGAGAAGATTTTAGCAAAATATTTAATTGGAATAAAAATGGTTCGTCTGTAATCATGGGATACATGATAAGAAGCCAAGAAATGCCAATATTTATCACTTATGATAAGCATGAGGATATAAGTGATAGCACAAAATATGAAGATGAATTTTTAAGTCAAGATGAATTAAAATGGTTTACTAAATCTAATAGAACGCTAAAATCAAAAGAAGTTCAGAAAATTTTGTCCCATAGAGCAAAAGGAATTAAAATGTATATTTTTGTACAGAAAAAAGATGATGATGGTATATATTTTTATTATTTAGGAACTGCTGGATATATAGAAGGTTCAGAGAAGCAAGATAAAATGCCGAATGGTTCAAACGTAGTAACGATGGATTTAGCACTCGATAAAGCTGTAAGAGATGATATATATCGCTATATAACAAATTAATGTAAACCGAAAAATGAATGTTAGTAAAGATGTATTTAAACATCAATTGTAATAAGTAAAGACATTGAAGTTTCAGTGTTATTATTTTAAATATAAGCGCAATTTATCTTAATTAATTAGTTGGTTAGGCCAATAAAAATTATAAAGATATTTGCGCTTTTTAAATAATTTGTGATGTTGATATGTGAAAAATACAACTAACAATTAAAA
>NZ_JACYHC010000504.1:0-4052 GCF_017152085.1 Staphylococcus sp. EG-SA-2 | reverse complement strand
AATTGGGAGCGGCCTCAGTATTCTTAGGAACAATGATCGTTGTTGGAATGGGACAAGAAAAAGAAGCTGCAGCATCGGAACAAAACAATACTACAGTAGAGGAAAGTGGGAGTTCAGCTACTGAAAGAAAAGCAAGCGAAACACAAACAACTACAAATAACGTTAATACAATAGATGAAACACAATCATACAGCGCGACATCAACTGAGCAACCATCACAATCAACACAAGTAACAACAGAAGAAGCACCAACAACTGTGCAAGCACCAAAAGTAGAAACTTCGCGAGTTGATTTGCCATCGGAAAAAGTTGCTGATAAGGAAACTACAGGAACTCAAGTTGACACAGCTCAACCAAGTAACGTCTCAGAAATTAAACCAAGAATGAAAAGATCAACTGATGTTACAGCAGTTACAGAGAAAGAAGTAGTGGAAGAAGCTAAAGCGACAGGTACAGATGTAACAAGTAAAGTGGAAGTAGAAGAAGGTAGTGAAATAGTAGGGCATAACAATAAAGAGACAAATGTTGTTAATCCTCATAATGCAGAAAGAGTAACCTTGAAATATAAATGGAAATTCGAGGATGGTATTAAACCGGGGGACTACTTTGATTTCACATTAAGTAATAATGTAGAAACTCATGGTATCTCGCCTCTTCGTAAAGTTCCAGATATAAAAAGTAAAGATGATAATATTTTGGCTGTTGGCAAAGTGATGGATGAAAGAAAAATTAGATATACGTTTACTGATTATATAAATAACAAAAATAATTTAATGGCTGAATTAAACTTAAATTTGTTTATTGATCCAACTACAGTTACGAAGCAAGGAAAGCAAACTGTTGAGGTTAAATTAGGTGAAAATAAGATTTCAAAAGAATTTGATATCAAATATCTAGACGGTGTTAAAGATAACTGGGGAGTAACTGTAAATGGACGTATAACTTTATTAGATAAAGAAAATAGTAAAATACATCATTTAGCTTATATAAACCCTAAAAAAAGCGATATGACCTCAATAACTATAAATGGGTTTTTTGCTAAAGGTGGATTGTATACAGGAAATGTTCCAACAGTGAAAGTTTATGAGTATTTGAGAAGTGATGAATTACCAGAAAGCGTCTATGCTAACACAAATGATCAAGAGAAATTTAAAGATGTTACCAATGACATGAGTGATAAATTAACGCTAAGTGAAAACGGTAGCTATAAATTAACTTTAGATGCACTAAATAAGAAAAGTTATGTTGTAAGTTTTGAAGGTAAATATAATGAAAATGACAAGGAGTTATTATTCAGAACTAATTTGCATGGCTATCATGCTAATTACGGTTATTACTATTATTATCCAGTAAGTTTAACATGGGACAATGGCGTTGCATTCTACTCTAATAACGCTCAAGGCGACGGTAAAGATAAGCCAAATGATCCTATCATTGAGAAGAGTGAACCAATTGAATTAGACATTAAATCAGAGCCGCCAGTGGAGAAGCATGAATTGACTGGTACAATCGAAGAAAGTAACGATTCTAAGCCAATTGATTTTGAATATCATACAGCTGTTGAAGGTGTAGAAGGTCATGCAGAAGGTATTATTGAAACTGAAGAAGATTCTATTCATGTGGATTTTGAAGAATCTACACATGAAAATTCAAAACATCACGCTGATGTTGTTGAATATGAAGAGGATACAAACCCAGGTGGTGGCCAAGTAATAACTGAGTCTAACTTAGTTGAATTTGACGAAGAGTCTACAAAAGGTATTCTAACTGGCGCAGTGAGCGACCATACAACAGTTGAAGATACGAAAGAATATACGACTGAAAGTAATCTGATTGAACTAGTAGATGAATTACCTGAAGAGCATGGTCAAGCACAAGGACCAATCGAGGAAATTACTGAAAACAATCATCATATTTCTCATTCTGGTTTAGGAACTGAAAATGGTCACGGGAATTATGGTGTGATTGAAGAAATCGAAGAAAATAGCCACGTTGATATTAAGAGTGAATTAGGTTATGAAGGTGGCCAAAATAGCGGTAACCAGTCATTCGAGGAAGACACAGAAGAAGATAAACCTAAATATGAACAAGGTGGCAATATCGTAGATATCGATTTCGATAGTGTACCTCAAATTCATGGTCAAAATAAAGGTGATCAGTCATTCGAAGAAGATACAGAGAAAGACAAGCCTAAATATGAACATGGTGGTAATATCATTGATATCGACTTCGACAGCGTGCCACATATTCATGGATTCAATAAGCACACTGAAATTATTGAAGAAGATACAAACAAAGATAAACCAAATTATCAATTCGGTGGACACAATAGTGTTGACTTTGAAGAAGATACACTTCCACAAGTAAGTGGTCATAATGAAGGTCAACAAACGATTGAAGAAGATACAACGCCGCCAACACCACCAACACCAGAAGTACCAAGTGAGCCGGAAACACCAACACCACCGACACCAGAAGTACCAAGTGAGCCGGAAACACCAACACCGCCAACACCAGAGGTACCAAGTGAGCCGGAAACACCAACACCACCAACGCCAGAGGTACCAGCTGAACCTGGTAAACCAGTACCACCTGCCAAAGAAGAACCTAAAAAGCCTTCTAAACCAGTGGAACAAGGTAAGGTAGTAACACCTGTCATTGAAATCAATGAAAAGGTTAAAGCAGTGGCACCAACTAAAAAAGCACAATCTAAGAAATCTGAACTACCTGAAACAGGTGGAGAAGAATCAACAAACAAAGGTATACTGTTCGGAGGATTGTTTAGTATTTTAGGATTTGCATTATTACGCAGAAATAAAAAGAATCACAAAGCATAATCAATCTAAAATTGACAGGTTTATTTCATAAATTATATGAAGTAAGCCTGTTTTTTAAAATTAAATCAAATTTCCCAAGAAATAATTACATACTTAATGACACTATGAAGGCGTTCTAATTAGTGTTAAAATGACGTTGATACATAGATTTAATACTTAGGAAAAGGAGCACATTAACTTTGAAAAAAATAAAAAAGGCAATCATTCCCGCTGCTGGTTTAGGGACTAGATTTTTACCAGCAACTAAAGCGATGCCAAAGGAAATGCTTCCTATCTTAGATAAACCCACAATACAATATATCGTTGAAGAAGCTGCAAGAGCTGGAATTGAAGATATTATTATAGTGACAGGTCGCCACAAACGCGCGATTGAAGATCATTTTGATAGTCAAAAAGAATTAGAAATGGTGTTAAAAGAAAAAGGTAAATCTGAGTTACTAGAAAAAGTTCAGTATTCAACAGAACTTGCGAATATTTTTTATGTAAGGCAGAAAGAACAAAAAGGTTTAGGGCATGCGATTAGTTCTGCGCGTCAATTTATCGGCAATGAACCATTTGCGGTATTATTAGGTGACGATATTGTTGAATCTGAAGTGCCAGCAGTGAAACAGTTGATTGACGTTTATGAAGAAACAGGGCACTCAGTTATAGGTGTCCAAGAAGTTCCGGAAGCAGATACTCATCGTTATGGGATTATTGACCCATTAACTAAAAACGGACGTCAGTATGAAGTGAAAAAGTTTGTTGAAAAGCCAGCACAAGGTACGGCACCATCAAACCTAGCTATTATGGGACGTTATGTATTAACGCCTGAAATTTTCGATTATTTAAAAACGCAAAAAGAAGGCGCAGGTAACGAAATTCAGTTAACAGATGCGATTGAACGTATGAATAATGATAACCAAGTGTATGCATATGACTTCGAAGGCGAACGTTATGACGTTGGAGAAAAATTAGGCTTCGTTAAAACAACGATAGAATATGCATTGAAAGATGACAGTATGCGAGAAGAATTAACACGATTTATTAAAGAATTAGGGTTATAACATTAAAAAGCATGATACTCAATAAAATTGGAACACGAAATTGTGAACTAAATTGAATGAGTGTCATGCTTAATTTATGTGTTGTGATATATAGTAGGGTATTGAAATAATATAAAAACAAAAGAAAGTTAATTATGTATTTTTATTTATACTAAATTGAGAAGTATTA
>NZ_JACYHC010000503.1:0-4098 GCF_017152085.1 Staphylococcus sp. EG-SA-2 | reverse complement strand
TAGTCAATCCGACTGCTGTATCTAATGATGAAAAGCAAAGCATAATTACTGCCTTTATGAATAAAAACCAAAATATAAGAGGATATTTAGCATCAACTGATCCAGTAACTGTCGATAATAATGGTAATGTCACATTACATTACCGTGATGGCTCATCAACAACGCTTGATGCTACAAATGTGATGACATACGAACCAGTTGTGAAATCTGAATATCAAACTGCCAATGCAGCTAAAACAGCAACGGTAACGATTGCTAAAGGACAATCATTTAATATTGGTGATATTAAACAATATTTTACTTTAAGTAATGGACAAGCTATTCCAAGTGGCACATTTACAAATATTACATCTGATAGAACTATTCTAACTGCACAAGAAGTTAGTCAAATGAATGCAGGCACGCAGTTATATCATATAGTTGCTTCAAATGCATATCATAAAGACACTGAAGATTTCTATATTAGTTTAAAAATCGTTGATGTGAAACAACCTGAAGGCGATCAACGTGTCTATCGTACGTCAACATATGATTTAACAACTGATGAAATCTCAAAAGTAAAACAAGCTTTTATTAATGCAAATAGAGATGTAATTACGCTTGCCGAGGGTAATATTTCAGTTACAAATACACCTAATGGTGCTAATGTAAGTACTATTACAGTAAATATTAATAAAGGTCGATTAACGAAATCATTCGCGTCAAACCTAGCTAATATGAATTTCTTGCGTTGGGTTAATTTCCCGCAAGATTATACAGTGACATGGACGAATGCAAAAATTGCAAACAGACCAACAGATGGTGGTTTATCATGGTCTGATGACCATAAATCTTTAATTTATCGTTATGATGCTACATTAGGCACACAAATTACAACTAATGATATTTTAACAATGCTAAAAGCGACTACTACAGTGCCTGGATTGCGTAATAATATTACTGGTAATGAAAAAGCACAAGCAGAAGCTGGCGGAAGACCTAACTTTAGAACGACTGGTTATTCACAATCAAATTCGACAACTGATGGTCAACGTCAATTTACGTTGAATGGTCAAGTGATTCAAGTGTTAGACATCATCAACCCTTCAAACGGTTATGGTGGGCAACCTGTTACAAATTCAAATACTCGTGCAAACCATAGTAACTCAACTGTTGTTAACGTAAACGAACCGGCAGCTAATGGTGCTAGCGCATTTACAATTGACCACGTTGTAAAAAGTAATTCTACACATAATGCAAGTGATGCAGTTTATAAAGCACAGTTATACTTAACGCCATATGGTCCAAAACAATATGTTGAACATTTAAATCAAAATACAGGAAATACTACTGACGCTATTAACATTTATTTTGTACCAAGTGATTTAGTGAATCCAACAATTTCAGTAGGTAATTACACTAATCATCAAGTGTTCTCAGGTGAAACATTTACAAATACTATTACAGCGAATGATAACTTTGGTGTGCAATCTGTAACTGTACCAAATACATCACAAATTACAGGCACTGTTGATAATAACCATCAACATGTTTCTGCAACGGCACCAAATGTGACATCAGCAACTAATAAGACAATCAATTTATTAGCAACTGATACAAGCGGCAATACAGCTACAACTTCGTTCAATGTAACAGTGAAACCTTTGCGTGATAAATATCGAGTTGGTACTTCATCAACGGCTGCTAATCCTGTGAGAATTGCCAATATTTCGAATAATGCGACAGTATCACAAGCTGATCAAACAGCAATTATTAATTCATTAACGTTTACTGAAACAGTACCAAATAGAAGTTATGCAAGAGCAAGTGCGAATGAAATCACTAGTAAAACAGTTAGTAATGTCAGTCGTACTGGAAATAATGCCAATGTTACAGTAACTGCTACTTATCAAGATGGAACAACATCAACAGTGACTGTACCTGTAAAGCATGTCATTCCAGAAATCGTTGCACATTCGCATTACACTGTACAAGGCCAAGACTTCCCAGCAGGTAATGGTTCTAGTGCATCAGATTACTTTAAGTTATCTAATGGTAGTGCCATTCCAGATGCAACTATTACATGGGTAAGTGGACAAGCGCCAAATAAAGATAATACACGTATTGGTGAAGATATAACAGTAACTGCACATATCTTAATTGATGGTGAAACAACGCCGATTACGAAAACAGCAACATATAAAGTAGTAAGTACAGTACCGAAGCATGTCTTTGAGACGAATAGAGGTGCTGTGTTCCCAGGTGTATCTGATGTGTATGATGCGAAACAATATGTTAAACCAGTTAATGATTCTTGGACACAAAATGCGCAACGTATGAATTTCCAATTTACAAATTCATATGGACCAAGTAAAGATGTGGTTGGTATTTCAACAAGGGATATTCGAGTTACTTATGATAATCACCAAACGCAAATTATCAAGATTTTAGCAAAAGTTAAACCAGATCCACCGCGAATTGATGGCAACTCTGTGACTTATAAAGCAGGTCTTACTAACCAACAAATTAAAATTAATAATGTGTTAAGTAGTTCATCTATTAAATTATTTAAAGCAGATAATACGCCATTAACGATTACAAACACGACTTATGGTAGTGGTAATACTGCAGTTGTAACGGTAAGTGATGCGTTACCAAATGGTGTGATTAAGGCAAGGTCTTCTATCACAATGAATAATGTGACGTACACTACTCAAGATGAACATGGTCGAGCGATAGATGTAACAAGAAATGAATCTGTTGATTCAAATGACAGTGCAACAGTAACAGTGACACCACAATTACAAGCAACTACTGAAGGTGCTGTATTTATTAAAGGTGGCGACGGTTTTGATTTCGGACACGTAGAAAGATTTATTCAAAACCCGCCACATGGGGCAACGGTTGCATGGCATGATAGTCCAGATACATGGAAGAATACAGTCGGTAACACTCATAAAACTGCGGTTGTAACATTACCTAATGGTCAAGGTACGCGTAATGTTGAAGTTCCAGTCAAAGTTTATCCAGTTGCTAATGCAAAGGCGCCATCACGTGATGTGAAAGGTCAAAATTTGACTAATGGAACGGATGCGATGAACTACATTACATTTGATCCAAATACAAACACAAATGGTATCACTGCAGCATGGGCAAATAGACAACAACCAAATAACCAACAAGCAGGCGTGCAACATTTAAATGTCGATGTCACATATCCAGGTATTTCAGCTGCTAAACGAGTTCCTGTTACTGTTAATGTATATCAATTTGAATTCCCTCAAACTACTTATACGACAACGGTTGGAGGCACTTTAGCAAGTGGTACGCAAGCATCAGGATATGCACATATGCAAAATGCTACTGGTTTACCAACAGATGGATTTACGTATAAATGGAATCGTGATACTACAGGTACAAATGACGCAAACTGGTCAGCTATGAATAAACCGAATGTGGCTAAAGTCGTTAACGCAAAATATGACGTCATCTATAACGGACATACTTTTGCAACATCTTTACCAGCGAAATTTGTAGTAAAAGATGTGCAACCAGCGAAACCAACTGTGACTGAAACAGCGGCAGGAGCGATTACAATTGCACCTGGAGCAAACCAAACAGTGAATACACATGCAGGTAACGTAACGACATACGCTGATAAATTAGTTATTAAACGTAATGGTAACGTTGTGACGACATTTACACGTCGCAATAATACAAGTCCATGGGTGAAAGAAGCATCTGCAGCAACTGTAGCAGGTATTGCTGGAACTAATAATGGTATTACTGTTGCAGCAGGTACTTTCAACCCTGCTGATACAATTCAAGTTGTTGCAACGCAAGGAAGCGGAGAGACAGTAAGTGATGAGCAACGTAGTGATGATTTCACAGTTGTCGCACCACAACCGAACCAAGCGACTACTAAGATTTGGCAAAATGGTCATATTGATATCACGCCTAATAATCCATCAGGACATTTAATTAATCCAACTCAAGCAATGGATATTGCTTACACTGAAAAAGTGGGTAATGGTGCAGAACATAGTAAGACAATTAATGTTGTTCGTGGTCAAAATAATCAATGGACAATTGCGAATAAGCCTGACTATGTAACGTTAG
>NZ_JACYHC010000502.1:0-4098 GCF_017152085.1 Staphylococcus sp. EG-SA-2 | reverse complement strand
TAGTCAATCCGACTGCTGTATCTAATGATGAAAAGCAAAGCATAATTACTGCCTTTATGAATAAAAACCAAAATATAAGAGGATATTTAGCATCAACTGATCCAGTAACTGTCGATAATAATGGTAACGTCACATTACATTACCGTGATGGCTCATCAACAACGCTTGATGCTACAAATGTGATGACATACGAACCAGTTGTGAAATCTGAATATCAAACTGCCAATGCTGCTAAAACAGCAACGGTAACGATTGCTAAAGGACAATCATTTAATATTGGTGATATTAAACAATATTTTACTTTAAGTAATGGACAAGCTATTCCAAATGGCACATTTACAAATATTACATCTGATAGAACTATTCCAACTGCACAAGAAGTTAGTCAAATGAATGCAGGTACGCAGTTATATCATATAGTTGCTTCAAATGCATATCATAAAGACACTGAAGATTTCTATATTAGTTTAAAAATCGTTGATGTGAAACAACCTGAAGGCGATCAACGTGTCTATCGTACGTCAACATATGATTTAACCACTGATGAAATCTCAAAAGTAAAACAAGCTTTTATTAATGCAAATAGAGATGTAATTACGCTTGCCGAAGGTGATATTTCAGTTACAAATACACCTAATGGTGCTAATGTAAGTACTATTACAGTAAATATTAATAAAGGTCGATTAACGAAATCATTCGCGTCTAACCTAGCTAATATGAATTTCTTGCGTTGGGTTAATTTCCCACAAGATTATACAGTGACATGGACGAATGCAAAAATTGCAAACAGACCAACAGATGGTGGTTTATCATGGTCCGATGACCATAAATCTTTAATTTATCGTTATGATGCTACATTAGGCACACAAATTACAACTAATGATATTTTAACGATGCTAAAAGCGACTACTACAGTGCCTGGATTGCGTAATAATATTACTGGTAATGAAAAAGCACAAGCAGAAGCAGGTGGAAGACCAAACTATAGAACAACTGGTTATTCACAATCAAATGCGACAACTGATGGTCAACGTCAATTTACGTTGAATGGTCAAGTGATTCAAATATTAGACATCATCAACCCTTCAAACGGTTATGGTGGGCAACCTGTTACAAATTCAAATACTCGTGCAAACCATAGTAACTCAACTGTTGTTAACGTAAACGAACCGGCAGCTAATGGTGCTGGCGCATTTACAATTGACCACGTTGTAAAAAGTAATTCTACACATAATGCAAGTGATGCAGTTTATAAAGCGCAGTTATACTTAACGCCATATGGTCCAAAACAATATGTTGAACATTTAAATCAAAATACAGGAAATACTACTGACGCTATTAACATTTATTTTGTACCAAGTGACTTAGTGAATCCAACAATTTCAGTAGGTAATTACACTAATCATCAAGTGTTCTCAGGTGAAACATTTACAAATACGATTACAGCGAATGATAACTTTGGTGTGCAATCGGTAACTGTACCAAATACATCACAAATTACAGGTACTGTTGATAATAACCATCAACATGTTTCTGCAACGGCACCAAATGTGACATCAGCAACTAGTAAGACAATCAATTTATTAGCAACTGATACAAGTGGTAATACAGCTACAACTTCATTCAATGTAACAGTGAAACCTTTGCGTGATAAATATCGAGTTGGTACTTCATCAACGGCTGCTAATCCTGTTAGAATTGCCAATATTTCGAATAATGTGACAGTATCACAAGCTGATCAAACGACAATTATTAATTCGTTAACGTTTACAAGTAATGCACCAAATAGAAACTATGCAACAGCAAGCGCAAATGAAATCACTAGTAAAACAGTTAGTAATGTCAGTCGTACTGGAAATAATGCCAATGTCACAGTAACTGTTACTCATCAAGATGGAACAACATCAACAGTGACTGTACCTGTAAAGCATGTCATTCCAGAAATCGTTGCACATTCGCATTACACTGTACAAGGCCAAGACTTCCCAGCAGGTAATGGTTCTAGTGCAGCAGATTACTTTAAGTTATCTAATGGTAGTGCCATTCCAGATGCAACGATTACATGGGTAAGTGGACAAGCGCCAAATAAAGATAATACACGTATTGGTGAAGATATAACAGTAACTGCACATATCTTAATTGATGGCGAAACAACGCCGATTACGAAAACAGCAACATATAAAGTAGTAAGAACTGTACCGAAACATGTCTTTGAAACAGCCAGAGGTGTTTTATACCCAGGTGTTTCAGATATGTATGATGCGAAACAATATGTTAAGCCAGTAAATAATTCTTGGTCGACAAATGCGCAACATATGAATTTTCAATTTGTTGGAACATATGGTCCTAACAAAGATGTTGTAGGTATATCAACGCGTCTTATTAGAGTGACTTATGATAATAGACAAACTGAAGATTTAACTATTTTATCTAAAGTTAAACCTGACCCACCAAGAATTGACGCAAACTCTGTGACATATAAAGCAGGTCTTACAAACCAAGAAATTAAAGTTAATAACGTATTAAATAACTCGTCAGTAAAATTATTTAAAGCAGATAATACACCATTAAATGTCACAAATATTACTCATGGTAGTGGTTTTAGTTCGGTTGTGACAGTAAGTGACGCGTTACCAAATGGCGGAATTAAAGCAAAATCTTCAATTTCAATGAACAATGTGACGTATACGACGCAAGACGAACATGGTCAAGTTGTTACAGTAACAAGAAATGAATCTGTTGATTCAAATGATAGTGCTTCTGTTACAGTAACACCACAATTACAAGCAACTACTGAAGGCGCTGTATTTATTAAAGGTGGCGACGGTTTTGATTTCGGTCATGTAGAACGATTTATTCAAAATCCGCCACATGGGGCAACGGTCGCATGGCATGATAGTCCAGATACATGGAAGAATACAGTCGGCAACACACATAAAACTGCGGTTGTAACATTACCTAGTGGTCAAGGTACGCGTAATGTTGAAGTTCCAGTCAAAGTTTATCCAGTTGCTAATGCTAAGGCGCCATCACGTGATGTGAAAGGTCAAAATTTGACACATGGTACAAACGCTATTGATTACATTACATTTGATCCAAATACTAATACGAATGGTATTACAGCAGCATGGGCAAATAGACAACAACCAAATAACCAGCAAGCAGGCGTTCAACATTTAAATGTCGATGTCACATATCCAGGTATTTCAGCTGCTAAACGAGTTCCTGTAACTGTGAACGTATATCAATTTGAATTCCCTCAAACTACTTATACAACAACAGTTGGTGGCACTTTAGCAAGTGGTACGCAAGCATCAGGATATGCACATATGCAAAACGCTTCAGGTTTACCAACAGATGGATTTACGTATAAATGGAATCGTGATACTACGGGTACAAACGATGCAAACTGGGCAGCAATGAATAAACCAAATACTGCACAAGTCGTTAATGCAAAATATGATGTCATCTATAATGGACATACATTTGCAACATCTTTACCAGCGAAATTTGTAGTAAAAGATGTTCAACCAGCGAAACCAACTGTCACTGAAACAGCGGCAGGAGCGATTACAATTGCACCTGGTGCGAACCAAACAGTCAATACTCATGCTGGTAATGTTACGACATATGCTGACAAATTAGTTATTAAACGTAATGGAAATGTTGTAACGACATTTACACGTCGTAATAATACGAGCCCATGGGTGAAAGAAGCATCAGCAGCTAATGTAACAGGTATTGTTGGAACTAATAATGGTATTACTGTGGCAGCAGGTACTTTCAATCCTGCTGATACAATTCAAGTTGTTGCAACACAAGGTAGTGGCGAAACAATCAGTGACGAGCAACGTAGTGATGATTTCACAGTTGTCGCACCACAACCGAACCAAGCGACTACGAAAATTTGGCAAAATGGTCATATTGATATCACGCCTAATAATCCATCAGGACATTTAATTAATCCAACACAAGCAATGGATATTGCTTACACTGAAAAAGTGGGTAATGGTGCAGAACATAGTAAGACAATTAATGTTGTTCGTGGTCAAAATAATCAATGGACAATTGCGAATAAGCCTGACTATGTAACGTTAG
>NZ_JACYHC010000501.1:0-4110 GCF_017152085.1 Staphylococcus sp. EG-SA-2 | reverse complement strand
TCATTGCAAGCAGGAAGTTTATCAATCACTTATTTAGTAATGGTACTAATTATGATTCGTGTTGGTGAAAAGTTACTTCAAACACTCGGATGCAAGAAACCAATGTTAATTGGAACAGGAGTTCTTATTGTCGGAGAATGTCTCATTTCATTAACTTTCTTGCCAGAAATATTGTATGTCATTTGTTGTATTATAGGTTATTTATTCTTTGGTTTAGGACTAGGAATATATGCTACACCATCAACAGATACAGCAATTGCAAATGCACCGTTAGAAAAAGTAGGAGTTGCTGCAGGTATCTATAAAATGGCTTCTGCATTAGGTGGAGCATTTGGCGTCGCATTGAGTGGTGCAGTTTATGCAATCGTATCAAATATGACAAACATTTATACTGGTGCAATGATTGCATTATGGTTAAACGCAGGTATGGGAATATTATCATTCGTTATCATTTTGTTACTTGTGCCTAAACAAAACGACACTCAATTATGATAATTGAGAATTAAATTGAAATCATACAAGTCGCTACAATATTAAACAAAAATATAAACCGATTCTTATGTGTCATTATTTTAAATGAACATAGGGATTGGTTTTTTATTACTCTTTTACGCTACTTTATTTATAATTATTATAAATTGTCACAAATTCAATTTACCTTACAACATATTTTGTGTTATTATATTCTGGATCATAAATAAATTGTTCAACACATAGTTGTAATGTGTTTCAATACTTTTTGGATAGATTGCGAAATTGTATTGAATCGTCATCGTTTTAAATTTTTAAATGAGAATGGAATGAGCATTACAATATACAAGCAATCAAAAGTAAATACATTCACAACACAACAGAGACATAACAACAAGATAAGGAGTGAACAATAGCTGTGAATTATCGTGATAAAATTCAAAAGTTTAGTATTCGTAAATATACAGTTGGTACATTTTCAACTGTCATTGCGACATTGGTATTTTTAGGATTCAATACATCACAAGCACATGCTGCTGAAACAAATCAACCAGCAAGCGTGGTTAAACAGAAACAACAAAGTAATAATGAACAGACTGAGAATCGAGAATCTCAAGTACAAAATTCTCAAAATTCACAAAATAGTCAATCATTATCCGCTACTCATGAAAATGAGCAACCAAATAATAGTCAAGCTAATTTAGTAAATCAAAAAGTAGTGCAATCATCTACTACTAATGATGAACAACCAGCATCTCAAAATGTAAATACAAAGAAAGATTCGGCAACGGCTGCGACAACACAACCAGATAAAGAAGAAAGTAAGCATAAACAAAACGAAAGTCAATCTGCTAATAAAAATGGAAACGACAATAGAGCGGCTCATGTAGAAAATCATGAAGCAAATGTAGTAACAGCTTCAGATTCATCTGATAATGGTAACGTACAACATGACCGAAATGAATTACAAGCATTTTTTGATGCAAATTATCATGATTATCGCTTTATTGACCGTGAAAATGCAGATTCTGGCACATTTAACTATGTAAAAGGCATTTTTGACAAGATTAATACTTTATTAGGCAGTAATGATCCAATTAACAATAAAGACTTGCAACTTGCATACAAAGAATTGGAACAAGCTGTTGCTTTAATTCGTACAATGCCTCAACGTCAACAAACTAGCCGTCGATCAAACAGAATTCAAACGCGTTCTGTTGAGTCTAGAGCTGCAGAGCCTAGATCAGTATCAGACTATCAAAATGCAAATTCATCATATTATGTTGAAAATGCTAATGATGGTTCAGGATATCCTGTAGGTACATATATCAATGCTTCTAGTAAAGGGGCGCCATATAATTTACCAACTACACCATGGAATACATTGAAGGCCTCTGACTCAAAGGAAATTGCTCTTATGACAGCGAAACAAACTGGAGATGGCTACCAATGGGTTATTAAGTTTAATAAAGGACATGCTCCACATCAAAATATGATTTTCTGGTTTGCATTACCAGCAGACCAAGTGCCAGTAGGAAGAACTGACTTTGTAACAGTTAATTCAGATGGAACAAATGTACAATGGAGTCATGGAGCAGGAGCAGGTGCAAATAAACCACTTCAACAAATGTGGGAATATGGAGTAAATGATCCTGATCGTTCACATGACTTTAAAATAAGAAATAGAAGTGGCCAAGTAATATATAGCTGGCCAACTGTCCATGTTTATTCTTTAGAAGATTTATCTAGAGCGAGTGATTATTTTAGTGAAGCTGGAGCGACACCTGCTACTAAAGCATTTGGTAGACAAAATTTTGAATATATTAATGGTCAAAAACCTGCTGAATCACCGGGTGTTCCTAAAGTTTATACTTTCATCGGTCAAGGTGATGCAAGTTATACAATTTCATTTAAAACACAAGGTCCAACTGTTAATAAATTGTATTATGCAGCAGGTGGGCGTGCTTTAGAGTACAATCAATTATTTATGTACAGTCAACTATACGTCGAATCAACGCAAGACCATCAACAACGTCTTAATGGTTTAAGACAAGTGGTTAATCGTACATATCGCATAGGTACAACTAAACGTGTAGAAGTGAGTCAAGGAAATGTACAAACGAAAAAGGTATTAGAAAGTACAAACCTAAATATAGATGATTTTGTTGATGATCCTTTAAGTTATGTTAAGACGCCGAGTAATAAAGTGTTAGGTTTTTACCCAACTAATGCAAATACTAACGCTTTTAGACCGGGGGGCGTTCAAGAATTAAATGAATATCAATTAAGTCAATTATTTACTGATCAAAAATTACAAGAAGCAGCAAGAACTAGAAACCCAATAAGATTAATGATTGGTTTCGACTATCCTGATGGTTATGGTAATAGTGAAACTTTAGTTCCTGTTAACTTAACGGTATTACCTGAAATCCAACATAATATTAAATTCTTTAAAAATGACGATACTCAAAATATTGCTGAAAAACCATTTTCAAAACAAGCTGGGCATCCAGTTTTCTATGTATATGCAGGTAACCAAGGGAATGCTTCCGTGAATTTAGGTGGTAGCGTAACATCTATTCAACCATTACGTATTAATTTAACAAGTAATGAGAATTTTACAGATAAAGATTGGCAAATTACAGGTATTCCGCGTACATTACACATTGAAAACTCGACAAATAGAACTAATAATGCTAGAGAACGTAACATTGAACTTGTTGGTAATTTATTACCAGGGGATTACTTTGGTACGATACGTTTTGGACGTAAAGAACAATTATTTGAAATTCGTGTTAAACCACATACACCAACAATTACAACGACAGCTGAGCAATTAAGAGGTACAGCATTACAAAAAGTGCCTGTTAATATTTCGGGAATACCGTTGGATCCATCGGCATTGGTTTATTTAGTTGCACCAACAAATCAAACTACGAATGGTGGTAGTGAGGCAGATCAAATACCATCTGGTTATACGATACTTGCGACTGGTACACCTGATGGGGTGCATAATACAATTACTATACGACCGCAAGATTATGTTGTATTCATACCACCTGTAGGTAAACAAATTAGAGCAGTAGTTTATTATAATAAAGTAGTTGCATCTAATATGAGTAATGCTGTTACTATTTTGCCAGATGACATTCCACCAACAATCAATAATCCTGTTGGAATAAATGCCAAATACTATCGAGGCGACGAAGTCAACTTTACAATGGGAGTCTCTGATAGACATTCTGGTATAAAAAATACAACTATTACTACTTTGCCAAGTGGTTGGACATCAAATTTAACTAAATCCGACAACAAAAACGGCTCATTAGCTATTACAGGTAGAGTCTCTATGAATCAGGCATTTAACAGTGATATTACATTTAAAGTATCAGCGACAGACAATGTCAATAATACGACAAATGATAGTCAATCTAAACATGTGTCAATTCATGTAGGTAAAATTAGTGAAGATGCTCATCCGATTGTATTAGGAAATACTGAGAAAGTTGTAGTAGTCAATCCGACTGCTGTATCTAATGATGAAAAGCAAAGCATAATTACTGCCTTTATGAATAAAAACCAAAATATAAGAGGATATTTAGCATCAACTGATCCAGTAACTGTCGATAATAATGGTAA
>NZ_JACYHC010000500.1:0-19798 GCF_017152085.1 Staphylococcus sp. EG-SA-2 | reverse complement strand
AAAGTATGGAATATTTCGAACTGCCAAATCAATTGATGACAGAGCGAGATGAACTTGATTTAAATGGTAATCATGAAAAGGCGGAGGAAATTGATCAAATATGGAATGGCTTAATTCAAATCCTTGATGACTTAGTTCTAGTATTTGGAGATGAACCAATGTCGATGGAACGTTTCTTAGAAGTATTTGATATTGGTTTAGAACAATTAGAATTTGTTATGATTCCGCAAACATTGGACCAAGTAAGTATTGGTACGATGGATTTGGCTAAAGTCGATAATAAGCAACATGTTTTCTTAGTAGGTATGAATGATGGTACGATGCCACAACCAGTAACTGCGTCAAGCTTGATTACAGATGAAGAAAAGAAATACTTTGAACAGCAGGCTAATGTCGAGTTAAGTCCAACATCAGATATTTTACAGATGGATGAAGCATTTGTTTGCTATATTGCTATGACAAGAGCGCGACAAGATGTTACATTTTCTTACAGACTAATGGGATCAAGTGGTGATGATAAGGAGATCAGCCCATTTTTAAATCAAATTCAATCATTGTTCAACCAATTGGAAATTACTAACATTCCTCAATACCATGAAGTTAACCCATTGTCACTAATGCAACATGCTAAGCAAACCAAAATTACATTATTTGAAGCATTGCGTGCTTGGTTAGATGATGAAATTGTGGCTGATAGTTGGTTAGATGCTTATCAAGTAATTAGAGATAGCGATCATTTAAATCAAGGTTTAGATTATTTAATGTCAGCATTAACGTTTGACAATGAAACTGTAAAATTAGGTGAAACGTTGTCTAAAGATTTATATGGTAAGGAAATCAATGCCAGTGTATCCCGTTTTGAAGGTTATCAACAATGCCCATTTAAACACTATGCGTCACATGGTCTGAAACTAAATGAGCGAACGAAGTATGAACTTCAAAACTTTGATTTAGGTGATATTTTCCATTCTGTTTTAAAATATATATCTGAACGTATTAATGGCGATTTTAAACAATTAGACCTGAAAAAAATAAGACAATTAACGAATGAAGCATTGGAAGAAATTTTACCTAAAGTTCAGTTTAATTTATTAAATTCTTCAGCTTACTATCGTTATTTATCAAGACGCATTGGCGCTATTGTAGAAACAACACTAAGCGCATTAAAATATCAAGGCACGTATTCAAAGTTTATGCCAAAACATTTTGAGACAAGTTTTAGAAGGAAACCAAGAACAAATGACGAATTAATTGCACAAACATTAACGACAACTCAAGGTATTCCAATTAATATTAGAGGGCAAATTGACCGTATCGATACGTATACAAAGAATGATACAAGTTTTGTTAATATCATTGACTATAAATCCTCTGAAGGTAGTGCGACACTTGATTTAACGAAAGTATATTATGGTATGCAAATGCAAATGATGACATACATGGATATCGTTTTACAAAATAAACAACGCCTTGGATTAACAGATATTGTGAAACCAGGTGGATTATTATACTTCCATGTACATGAACCTAGAATTAAATTTAAATCATGGTCTGATATTGATGAAAATAAACTAGAACAAGATTTAATTAAAAAGTTTAAGCTGAGTGGTTTAGTGAATGCAGACCAAACTGTTATTGATGCATTGGATATTCGTTTAGAACCTAAATTCACTTCAGATATTGTACCAGTTGGTTTGAATAAAGATGGCTCTTTGAGTAAACGAGGCAGCCAAGTGGCAGATGAAGCAACAATTTATAAATTCATTCAGCATAACAAAGAGAATTTTATAGAAACAGCTTCAAATATTATGGATGGACATACTGAAGTTGCACCATTAAAGTACAAACAAAAATTGCCATGTGCTTTTTGTAGTTATCAATCGGTATGTCATGTAGATGGCATGATTGATAGTAAGCGATATCGAACTGTAGATGAAACAATAAATCCAATTGAAGCAATTCAAAATATTAACATTAATGATGAATTTGGGGGTGAGTAATAGATGACAATTCCAGAGAAACCACAAGGCGTGATTTGGACTGACGCGCAATGGCAAAGTATTTACGCAACTGGACAAGATGTACTTGTTGCAGCCGCGGCAGGTTCAGGTAAAACAGCTGTACTAGTTGAGCGTATTATCCAAAAGATTTTACGTGATGGCATTGATGTCGATCGACTTTTAGTCGTAACGTTTACAAACTTAAGCGCACGTGAAATGAAGCATCGTGTAGACCAACGTATTCAAGAGGCATCGATTGCTGATCCTGCAAATGCACACTTGAAAAACCAACGCATCAAAATTCATCAAGCACAAATATCTACACTTCATAGTTTTTGCTTGAAATTAATTCAACAGCATTATGATGTATTAAATATTGACCCGAACTTTAGAACAAGCAGTGAAGCTGAAAATATTTTATTATTAGAACAAACGATAGATGAGGTCATAGAACAACATTACGATATCCTTGATCCTGCTTTTATTGAATTAACAGAACAATTGTCTTCAGATAGAAGTGATGATCAGTTTCGAATGATTATTAAACAATTGTATTTCTTTAGCGTTGCAAATCCAAATCCTACAAATTGGTTGGATCAATTGGTGACACCATACGAAGAAGAAGCACAACAAGCGCAACTTATTCAACTACTAACAGACTTATCTAAAGTATTTATCACAGCTGCCTATGATGCTTTAAATAAGGCGTATGATTTGTTTAGTATGATGGATGGCGTCGATAAACATTTAGCTGTTATAGAAGATGAACGACGTTTAATGGGGCGTGTTTTAGAAGGTGGTTTTATTGATATACCTTATTTAACTGATCACGAATTTGGCGCGCGTTTGCCTAATGTAACAGCGAAAATTAAAGAAGCAAATGAAATGATGGTCGATGCCTTAGAAGATGCTAAACTTCAGTATAAAAAATATAAATCATTAATTGATAAAGTGAAAAATGATTACTTTTCAAGAGAAGCTGATGATTTGAAAGCTGATATGCAACAATTGGCGCCACGAGTAAAGTACCTTGCGCGTATTGTGAAAGATGTTATGTCAGAATTCAATCGAAAAAAGCGTAGCAAAAATATTCTGGATTTTTCTGATTATGAACATTTTGCATTACAAATTTTAACTAATGAGGATGGTTCGCCTTCAGAAATTGCCGAATCATACCGTCAACACTTTCAAGAAATATTGGTCGATGAGTATCAAGATACGAACCGGGTTCAAGAGAAAATACTATCTTGCATCAAAACGGGTGATGAACATAATGGTAATTTATTTATGGTTGGAGATGTTAAGCAATCCATTTATAAATTTAGACAAGCTGATCCAAGTTTATTTATTGAAAAGTATCAACGCTTTACTATAGATGGAGATGGCACTGGACGTCGAATTGATTTGTCGCAAAACTTCCGTTCTCGAAAAGAAGTACTGTCAACGACTAACTATATATTCAAACATATGATGGATGAACAAGTCGGTGAAGTAAAATATGATGAAGCGGCACAGTTGTATTATGGTGCACCATATGATGAATCGGACCATCCAGTAAACTTAAAAGTGCTTGTTGAAGCGGATCAAGAACATAGTGATTTAACTGGTAGTGAACAAGAAGCGCATTTTATAGTAGAACAAGTTAAAGATATCTTAGAACATCAAAAAGTTTATGATATGAAAACAGGAAGCTATAGAAGTGCGACATACAAAGATATCGTTATTCTAGAACGCAGCTTTGGACAAGCTCGCAATTTACAACAAGCCTTTAAAAATGAAGATATTCCATTCCATGTGAATAGTCGTGAAGGTTACTTTGAACAAACAGAAGTCCGCTTAGTATTATCATTTTTAAGAGCGATAGATAATCCATTACAAGATATTTATTTAGTTGGGTTAATGCGCTCCGTTATATATCAGTTCAAAGAAGACGAATTAGCTCAAATTAGAATATTGAGTCCAAATGATGACTACTTCTATCAATCGATTGTAAATTACATTAATGACGAAGCAGCAGATGCTATTTTAGTTGATAAATTAAAAATGTTTTTATCAGATATTCAAAGTTACCAACAATATAGTAAAGATCATCCGGTGTATCAGTTAATTGATAAATTTTATAATGATCATTATGTTATTCAATACTTTAGTGGACTTATTGGTGGACGTGGACGACGTGCAAACCTTTATGGTTTATTTAATAAAGCTATCGAGTTTGAGAATTCAAGTTTTAGAGGTTTATATCAATTTATTCGTTTTATCGATGAATTGATTGAAAGAGGCAAAGATTTTGGTGAGGAAAATGTAGTTGGTCCAAACGATAATGTTGTTAGAATGATGACAATTCATAGTAGTAAAGGTCTAGAGTTTCCATTTGTCATTTATTCTGGATTGTCAAAAGATTTTAATAAACGTGATTTGAAACAACCAGTTATTTTAAATCAGCAATTTGGTCTCGGAATGGATTATTTTGATGTGGATAAAGAAATGGCATTTCCATCTTTAGCTTCGGTTGCATATAAAGCTGTTGCCGAAAAAGAACTTGTGTCAGAAGAAATGCGATTAGTCTATGTAGCATTAACAAGAGCGAAAGAACAACTTTATTTAATTGGTAGAGTGAAAAATGATAAATCGTTACTAGAACTAGAGCAATTGTCTATTTCTGGTGAGCACATTGCTGTCAATGAACGATTAACTTCACCAAATCCGTTCCATCTTATTTATAGTATTTTATCTAAACATCAATCTGCGTCAATTCCAGATGATTTAAAATTTGAAAAAGATATAGCACAAGTTGAAGATAGTAGTCGTCCGAATGTAAATATTTCAATTATATACTTTGAAGATGTGTCTACAGAAACCATTTTAGATAATAATGAATATCGTTCGGTTAATCAATTAGAAACTATGCAAAATGGTAATGAGGATGTTAAAGCACAAATTAAACACCAACTTGATTATCAATATCCATATGTAAATGATACTAAAAAGCCATCAAAACAATCTGTTTCTGAATTGAAAAGGCAATATGAAACAGAAGAAAGTGGCACAAGTTACGAACGAGTAAGACAATATCGTATCGGTTTTTCAACGTATGAACGACCTAAATTTCTAAGTGAACAAGGTAAACGAAAAGCGAATGAAATTGGTACGTTAATGCATACAGTGATGCAACATTTACCATTCAAAAAAGAACGCATATCTGAAGTTGAGTTACATCAGTATATCGATGGATTAATCGATAAACATATTATCGAAGCAGATGCGAAAAAAGATATCCGTATGGATGAAATAATGACATTTATCAATAGTGAGTTATATTCGATTATTGCTGAAGCAGAGCAAGTTTATCGTGAATTACCGTTTGTAGTTAACCAAGCATTAGTTGACCAATTGCCACAAGGAGACGAAGACGTCTCAATTATTCAAGGTATGATTGACTTAATCTTTGTTAAAGATGGTGTGCATTATTTTGTAGACTATAAAACCGATGCATTTAATCGTCGCCGTGGGATGACAGATGAAGAAATTGGTACACAATTAAAAAATAAATATAAGATACAGATGAAATATTATCAAAATACGCTTCAAACGATACTTAATAAAGAAGTTAAAGGTTATTTATACTTCTTCAAATTTGGTACATTGCAACTGTAGTATTTTGATTTTCAAAAGAATAAAAAATAATTTCGATTAAGTGCAAAGCCCTTGTAGCAGAATGAACATAACTCATTTTCAAAATTGTCTTACTTATTTATTTGTTATTTGATAACGAAAAAAGTTATAATGTGAATTAAGATAAAGATGAGGAGTTGAGAATGAATGAAATTCTTATCATTCAAGTATAATGACAAAACTTCATATGGCGTTAAAGTAAAACGCGAAGATGCTGTATGGGATTTAACACAAGTATTTGCTGACTTTGCAGAAGGAGATTTCCATCCTAAAACATTGTTAGCTGGTTTACAACAAAATCATACTTTAGATTTTCAAGAACAAGTACGTAAAGCAGTTGTAGCAGCAGAAGATAGCGGCAAAGCTGAAGACTATAAAATTTCATTTAATGACATTGAATTCTTACCACCAGTAACACCTCCGAATAATGTGATTGCTTTTGGTAGAAATTACAAAGATCATGCGAACGAATTAAATCATGAAGTAGAAAAATTATATGTATTTACAAAAGCAGCGTCATCTTTAACAGGAGATAATGCAACAATTCCAAATCATAAAGATATTACTGATCAATTAGATTATGAAGGTGAATTAGGTATTGTTATTGGTAAGTCTGGTGAAAAGATTCCAAAAGCATTAGCTTTAGATTATGTTTACGGCTATACAATTATTAACGATATCACTGATCGCAAAGCACAAAGTGAACAAGATCAAGCATTTTTATCAAAAAGTTTAACTGGCGGTTGCCCAATGGGTCCTTATATCGTTACTAAAGACGAACTACCATTACCTGAAAATGTAAATATTGTTACAAAAGTTAACAATGAAATTAGACAAGATGGTAACACTGGCGAAATGATTCTTAAAATTGATGAATTAATAGAAGAAATTTCAAAATATGTTGCACTACATCCGGGAGATATTATTGCAACTGGTACACCAGCAGGCGTTGGTGCAGGTATGCAACCACCTAAATTTTTACAACCAGGTGATGAAGTTAAAGTGACTATTGATAATATTGGAACGCTGACAACTTATATCGCTAAATAATTATCATTTAAAAAGCTAACCAGTCTTTATATAGATTGGTTAGTTTTTTCTTGCTTTTCTAAAAAGGTGTTAAAGATAAATTATTTATAATGTTACCATTTTGAGATGAAAGTGAAATATTGATATTAAGAAGTAGTTGATTATTTTACAGCAGATTCACAATATTCTAATAAGGAATAAAATGTCATGTTCTTCCTCTCAAATATAGAAGTGTGGTAGAATATATATTCGTGTATAATCAAATCATGATTAAATTACAAGCAAGTGGGTATTAATCCCAAGAAGCTTTAATTTAATAATATAAATAATTAAAGTGGGGGGAATCAGTATGTTACATTTACATATATTAAGTTGGGTATTAGCGATTATTTTATTTATCGCTACATACTTAAACATTTCAAAAAATCAAGGCGGATCACCATTTTTCAAACCGTTGCACATGATTTTACGCTTATTTATGCTGTTGACGTTAATTTCAGGATTTTGGATATTAATTCAGTCATTTATGAATGGCGGGGCAAATCATATGTTGCTTACATTGAAAATGCTGTGTGGTGTTGCAGTAGTTGGATTGATGGAAGTGTCGATTGCTAAAAGAAAGAGACATGAACAAAGTCACAAAATGTTTTGGATAACAATGGCATTAATTATCATCACAATGGTATTAGGTGTCATTCTACCGTTAGGGCCTATATCAAAATTATTCGGTATTGGCTAATTGATAAGACATATAGTATATGACATAAGGCATGGACAATTATTAGTCCAAGACCTTATGTCTTTTTTGATTCTAAAAATGTTTAAACATAAAAAAGGACTGGATAGTAGTACCAGTCCAACATAATTCTAACCTAGACAATTAAGATTAGATTGAATCGCATGATTCATTTATTTAGCTTTGTAACCAATCATATTGATTAAATCTTTAGGGTGGCTATATGGTGGTGCATAAGCCACTTCAAACTCAGTTAACTCATCTACAGTTAGCTGGTTCATCATTGCCATCGATAGTACATCAATACGTTTATCTGCACCTTCTTTTCCTACTGCAGCTGCTCTTAAAATCTGACGGTTTGAAGTGTCATAATATACCCTTAAGTGTAAAGGGGAATTTCCTGGGTAATAATTCGCGTGTGCACCTTGAGTGACTTCCACCATTTTATAGTCAAATTGCTTTAGTTCATTTGGTTTAACGCCGACACTCGCAAATGTATAATCAAAGAACTTCACAATATTGTTGCCTAAGAAGCCTTTGAATTCAATAGTGTCATTTCCAGCAATTTGTTCGGCAACAATACTTGCTGCACGGTGAGCGCCCCAAGCTAAAGGAACACTAGCCGGTAGATCGACATGTCGATAATGTGATGTTGCAATATCGCCTATTGCATAAATGTTTGGAACATTTGTTTCAAATTTATCGTTTACCGGTATGAAACCTTTTCGATCAAGTTTGATATTTGAACTTTCGATAAATTTTGAATTGGGGTGAGTACCGACACCTTCAATAATCATATCGTAATGTTCAACTTTTCCTGATTTAAATGTAATTTCATTTCCATTGATAGCATCAATTTCCTCATTTAAACGGTATGGAATCTCCCGCTTATCTAATTCATCAAGTATAGGTTGATTCATGTCAGCATCCATTAATTTATTTATCTTATCAGATCGATGAATTAAAGTAGGGTGTAAACCACGTTCGTAAAGATTTTCAAGAACTTCTAATGAAACATACCCTGCACCTATAACCAATACTTTATCAACTTGATTTGCTTTGATGAATTGATCGATAGCATCAGTGTCTTCTAAATTTCTAAGTGTAAATGTAATATCACTTTCAAAGCCAAGGCTATTTGCACTTGCACCAGGGCTTAAAATGAGTTTATCGTAAGATTCTTCAAATTGTTCGTTGGTCTTTCTATTTAATACAGTTACAGTTTGTCTTTCATCATTGATTGCAATAACTTCATGATAAGTTTTTACTGTAATTTGCTTTCTATCATAAAATTTTTCAGGTGTATACGCTAAAGCATATTTTCTATCTTCAACAACTTCGCCAATGACATAAGGCAATGCACAATTAGCAAAGCTCATATCACGATCTTTTTCAAAAATAATAATGTCACTTTCTTTATCTAAACGTCGAATTTGGCTGGCACATGTTGCACCGCCAGCGACTGCTCCGACTACGACTATTTTGGGCATCGTAACTTACCTCCTATTGTTTTAAAATATTATAAAATGATTAGTTATAAATTAACAGTAATATCTAATATTTAAATTAAAGAAATCATTCAAATATCGACCAATGCCATCTTCATTATTGTTGAATGTAATATTGTTCGCTACATCTTTAAGTTCTTGCAAACCATTTTCCATAGCAACACCATGGCGGGCGTACTCAATCATTTCAATATCATTATCTTCATCACCGAATGCAATAATATTATTTCGGTCAATATTTAAAAATTGTCTAACTTGCTCAATGCCTCTTGCTTTATTAATACCAAGTTTTACAATTTCAATGACAGGGAATGGTGCGCCCCAGCGTCGATGCTCAATATGATCGGCATAAAAATGAGTAAGCATATTTTTGATTTCAGGTATTTTACTTTCTTCGGCTTCAATTAAAATTGAGGTAGGGGATTCTTTCAAGTGGACAAGTAAATTACCAGTTTGAATTCTTGGATTACCCATTGAAAAACCTTCAAATAATCTTGGATCATGATTGTTAATGAAAACATAATCTTTCACTTCTGCTATAATATTCGATACTTGATATTGTTGTAATCCTTGAATAATGTTTTGTGCGATGCCTAAATCTAAAATTTCATGGCAAGTTTTGAAGTTTTTATCTTTAGGGTGATGTACGTAAGCGCCATTAAAATTAACAATTGGTGTCGTTAAATTTAATTCATGATAATACATTTGACTTGCACGATAAGGTCTGCCAGTCGCAATCATAATTTGGTGTCCACGTTGTTGTAATTCATTTAATACTTGTTTAGTATATGATGAAATTTCTTTGTTATCGTTTAATAATGTTCCGTCTAAGTCTAGACATATTAAATGTGGTTGCATATCTCTCTCCTCATAAGTTGCTTAGTTCATATAGATACATCATAGCATTTTATTGGCGTTTTGTCGGATATTTGATATATTATGAATAATATGACATTAAAGAGGTGATATGGATGGAAGAGGCATTGAAAGATAGTATCTTAGGTGCATTAGAAATGGTAATTGACCCTGAATTAGGAATTGATATCGTTAATTTAGGTTTAGTATACAAAGTGAATGTTGATGATGAAGGCGTATGTACAGTTGATATGACTTTAACATCAATGGGATGTCCAATGGGACCTCAAATTATTGATCAAGTTAAAACAGTATTAGCAGAGATTCCTGAAATTCAGGATACTGAAGTGAATATCGTATGGAGTCCACCTTGGACAAAAGATATGATGTCACGTTACGCTAAGATTGCACTTGGTGTGAGCTAACATAAACGTGCATTGCCTGTAGAATTTCTTTTAGAAATTCTCTGTGTTGGGTCCCCGCAGTCAATATAACATTGTAGAGTATAATTCATTGTGAATAAGCTCCCTTCAAAGTAGACATTGAAAAATGAAAATTTTGAAGGGAACCTTATTTATGTTCTAGGTTCTGATTTCATTTTGAAAATTTATATCTAACTTGTTTCAAAAAATATGAATTAAGACAGTGACTTGCACTTCCAATAGTGCACAATTCATTTTCTAGTTGAATATTTTCTTGAAAATTTTTATAATAAATTGAATTTATATTACAGTTATATTACAATACATAATACTTCATAGTTTTTAAGTTGCCGAGTTGCATTACAAATTGGATTTCGAAGTAAGAATCATCATTGGTAATTTTTTTAATTTAACAGTATTTTAGTCAATATGATTTTGATGATGTCGTAATTCAATAATATACATATGCATTTCAATATTCTTTTAAACAGCATAACTAAATTTAATTAAGCATCTAAGAAGAACAGTTTTAAAAGGGAAGAATGCAAAAATGAACAAAACAAAGGGTTTTACAAAGTATAAGAAAATGAGATATATGCCAGGGCTCGATGGTTTGAGGGCAATCGCTGTTCTAGGAATTATTATTTACCACTTAAACAAGCAATGGTTGACAGGTGGCTTTTTAGGTGTGGATACATTTTTTGTGATCTCTGGTTATTTAATTACAAGCTTATTACTCAAAGAGTATGATGACACAGGTATCATTAAATTGAAAAGCTTTTGGATACGTCGTTTAAAACGTTTATTACCAGCAGTCATAGTTTTATTAATGGTTGTAGGGACAGCAACCTTATTATTAAAATCAGATAATATCATTAGGGTTAAACATGATATTATTGCTGCGATATTTTATGTATCAAACTGGTGGTATATAGCAAAAGATGTTAATTATTTTGAGCAATTTTCATTTATGCCATTAAAGCATTTATGGTCTTTAGCAATTGAAGAACAGTTTTACATATTTTTCCCAGTTATTTTGGTTACATTATTGTTAACAATTAAAAAGCGATACAAAATAGGATTTATTTTTTGGGGAGTATCAATAATTTCTTTAGGGTTAATGATGTTTATCTACAGTATTAATGGGGATCATTCACGAGTGTATTTTGGTACAGATACTAGATTACAGACATTGTTACTGGGTGTTATTTTAGCTTTTTTATGGCCACCGTTTAAATTGAAAAATGATCCACCTAAAGTTGTAAAATATGTTATTGATAGCATAGGTAGTTTATCATTTATAGTACTTATATTATTATTTTTCATTATTAATGATGAGACGAATTGGATATATGATGGTGGTTTCTATTTAATATCCATATTAACGTTATTTATTATTGCCAGTGTCGTTCATCCATCTACATGGATAGCGAAGATATTTTCAAATCCAGTGTTAGTATTTATCGGGAAAAGGTCTTATAGTTTATATTTATGGCATTTTGCAGTAATTAGTTTCGTACATAGTTACTATGTAGATGGACAGATACCTGTATATGTGTACTTTATAGATATAAGTTTAACAATTATATTTGCAGAGCTATCATATCGCTTTATAGAAACTCCATTTAGAAAAGAAGGTATTAAAGCTTTAAATTGGCGACCTTCTTATATACCACAATTTATAAGAATGGCAATTGTAGTAACCTTGTTAATTCCATTTATGTTGATTTTAGTAGGTGCATTCAATAAATATGGTAAAGACATTATTGGAGAAAAAGCGAATAGCTTTGATACCACTATTGAAGATAATTATTTAATGCGGATAGCACCAATTGATAACATTCACATTGATGGCTTAGTAAGTGAGAAGAAAAAGGAATCTTCCGACGTATATAATAATATTAAACCTCTTTTAATCGGTGATTCAGTAATGGTTGATATCGGTGAGTCATTTAAGTCATCAGTTCCTAAGTCTAGAATTGATGGAAAAGTAGGGCGTCAATTGTATCAAACCTTACCTTTAGTTAAAGCGAATTATTCACAATATAAAAAATCATCTGATCAAGTCGTATTAGAATTAGGTACAAATGGCGACTTTACTGTCAAACAGCTCGACGATTTACTTAATCAATTTGGAAAAGCCAAGATTTATTTAGTTAATACACGTGTTCCAAGAATTTATGAGGCAAATGTAAATCGATTATTAGCTGACGCGGCGAAACGAAAGTCCAATGTCACATTAATTGATTGGAATAAGCGATCACAAGGACATAGTGAATATTTTGCACCAGACGGTGTACATTTAGAGTACAAAGGAGTCCTAGCTTTAAAAGATGAAATATTAAAAGCACTTAAAAAGAAATAACATATGTTTAATAAGTCTAGTTAATGTGTAACGTAACATTAGCTAGATTTTTTTATTCAAAAAAATATTTACAAATATTAGGAAATTTAAGTGTAAAAGAGTTGATAAATGATTATATTGGGACTATAATATAATTAAGGTCAAAGAAAGTCAAAGTCAAAAGTGCAACTTGACCAACTCTACAAATTAGAGGTGAAATTATATGGATATAAATAAAATGACATATGCTGTTCAAAGTGCTTTACAACAAGCAGTTGAACTGAGTCAGCAACATAAATTACAAAATATAGAAATTGAGGCAATTTTAAGCGCTGCCTTAAATGAAAGTGAAAGCTTATATAAAAGTATTTTAGAACGAGCAAATATTGAGGTAGATCAATTAAACAAAGCTTATGAAGACAAACTAAACACGTATGCATCTGTAGAAGGTGACAATATACAATATGGTCAATATATTAGCCAACAAGCAAACCAATTGATAACTAAGGCTGAATCATACATGAAAGAATATGAAGATGAATATATTTCAATGGAGCATATTTTACGTTCGGCAATGGACATTGATCAAACAACAAAACATTATATAAATAATAAAGTAGA
This sequence comes from Staphylococcus sp. EG-SA-2, assembly GCF_017152085.1. NCBI lineage: Bacteria > Bacillati > Bacillota > Bacilli > Caryophanales > Staphylococcaceae > Staphylococcus > Staphylococcus sp. EG-SA-2. The sequence continues at coordinate 6,608 of NZ_JACYHC010000500.1, read as the reverse complement.
AGTTATCAAAGAAATTATTAAAAAAGTAAGAGGGGGAAATCACGTGACATCACAAAATCCAGAAGTTAATTACGAAGCATTAGCTAAATATGGCCGCGACTTAGTAGAAGAAGTTAGACAAGGTAAAATGGATCCTGTTATAGGAAGAGATGAAGAAATTCGAAATACGATTCGTATTTTAAGTCGTAAAACTAAAAACAACCCTGTGCTCATTGGTGAACCAGGTGTTGGTAAAACTGCAATTGTTGAAGGATTAGCGCAACGTATAGTTAAGAAAGATGTGCCAGAATCATTATTAGATAAAACTGTTTTTGAGTTAGATTTAAGCGCATTAGTAGCGGGCGCTAAATATCGTGGTGAATTTGAAGAGAGATTAAAAGCAGTCCTAAAAGAAGTTAAAGAGTCTGATGGTAGAATTATATTATTTATTGATGAAATCCATATGCTTGTAGGTGCTGGTAAAACAGATGGTGCCATGGATGCAGGCAACATGCTAAAACCAATGTTAGCACGAGGAGAGTTACATTGTATTGGTGCAACAACTTTAAATGAATATCGAGAATATATTGAAAAAGATTCGGCATTAGAGCGTCGTTTCCAAAAAGTAGCAGTTAGTGAGCCTGATGTTGAAGATACAATTTCAATTTTACGTGGTTTAAAAGAACGATATGAAGTGTATCATGGTGTGCGTATTCAAGATAGAGCCTTAGTTGCTGCCGCTGAATTGTCTGATCGTTACATCACTGATCGTTTTTTACCAGATAAAGCGATTGATTTAGTTGACCAAGCATGTGCAACAATTCGTACGGAAATGGGATCAAATCCAACTGAATTGGATCAAGTTAATAGACGTGTCATGCAATTAGAAATTGAAGAAAGCGCACTTAAAAATGAATCTGACAATGCGAGCAAACAGAGATTACAAGAACTACAAGAAGAGCTTGCCAATGAAAAAGAGAAACAAGCAGCACTTCAATCTCGTGTAGAATCAGAAAAAGAAAAAATAGCAAATTTACAAGAAAAACGTGCGCAACTAGATGAAAGTAGACAAGCGTTGGAAGATGCACAAACAAATAACAATTTAGAAAAAGCTGCTGAACTACAATATGGAACAATTCCTCAATTGGAAAAAGAACTTAGAGAATTAGAGGATAATTTCCAAGATGAGCAAGGTGAAGATACAGATCGAATGATTCGTGAAGTTGTAACAGACGAAGAAATTGGCGATATTGTCAGCCAATGGACAGGCATACCAGTTTCAAAATTAGTTGAAACAGAACGTGAAAAATTACTTCACTTAAGTGACATCTTGCATAAACGTGTTGTAGGTCAAGATAAAGCGGTTGACCTGGTTTCAGATGCAGTAGTTAGAGCAAGAGCAGGTATTAAAGATCCAAACAGACCTATTGGTAGTTTCTTATTCCTAGGTCCAACTGGAGTAGGTAAAACTGAATTAGCTAAATCATTAGCTGCATCATTATTTGATTCTGAAAAACATATGATTCGTATTGATATGAGTGAATATATGGAAAAACATGCAGTATCAAGATTGATAGGGGCACCTCCAGGATATATTGGACATGATGAAGGGGGTCAATTAACTGAAGCGGTTCGTCGTAATCCATACTCAGTTATCTTATTAGATGAGGTTGAAAAAGCGCATACTGACGTCTTTAATGTATTATTGCAAATTTTAGATGAAGGCCGTTTAACTGATTCTAAAGGACGTAGCGTTGATTTTAAAAATACTATTATTATTATGACAAGTAATATTGGATCTCAAGTTTTATTAGAAAACGTAAAAGAGACTGGTGAAATTACAGAATCAACAGAAAAAGCTGTTATGACAAATTTAAATGCATATTTCAAACCAGAAATTTTGAATCGTATGGATGACATCGTATTATTTAAACCTCTATCTATTGATGACATGAGTATGATTGTAGACAAAATATTAACGCAATTAAATATAAGATTATTAGAACAGCGAATCTCAATTGAAGTTTCTGATGATGCTAAAGCTTGGCTAGGTCAAGAAGCTTATGAACCTCAATACGGTGCAAGACCATTAAAACGTTTTGTACAACGCCAAATTGAAACACCATTAGCACGTATGATGATTAAAGAGGGATTCCCAGAAGGTACAACGATTAAAGTTAATTTAAATTCAGACAATAACTTAACGTTTAATGTTGAAAAAATTCATGAATAAAATTGAACCAAGAATGTGATGATTAATCGCATTCTTGGTTTTTTAGATTTGAAATTTATTATAATTGTTCATTGGCAATATACTTTTTAAATGATTTAATAAAAACCAATATTTCTGGGCTTTCTTTTTTGCTGTATATATATGTAAATGAAATAGGCGCTTGTAAAATTTTCGTGTTAATAACCGAAATATTGTAATCACTATCTGTTGTTATATAAATAGGCAGGAATGATATACCTTGATTCATTTCGATTAATTTAATTGAAGTATGCACATCATTGATAGATAGAAATTGTGCTTTTCCATAAATATTTAAAATATTATTTTTAAGTGATGACCAATATTCTGGATGGTTATCACTTATTATTTTGTATTTTTCAAATAAAGATGCCTCAGTTAGAAGATGATTATTCTCTTTATTGGGAGCAATCAATACAATTTTACCTTCGCATACTTTTTCAGAATGAACTTCTCTTAGTTTAGGTTGATTTCTGCTAATCCCGATGTCATACGTATGATTATTAATATCTTTTTCAATATTTTCATTTTTGACATGGAGAGAAACATCGATAAACGGATGCTCGTTAAAGAAAGATTTTAAAAATTTGGGCATAATGAATGTCGCGATATATGAAGACACGACAACATTTAATTTCGATTGAAACATCGTTTTTTTAAGTTGGATATGTTTGATGCCACTTTCATATTGTTCAATAAAACTTTGCGCAATTGGAAGAAATGTATGACCATCTTCAGTCAAGATAATTTGATTTTTATAAGTTTCAAATAGTTTCACATTGAGATGCTGTTCTAAATTTTTAATTTGCTTATGTATAGAAGGTATAGTGAGATTAATTTCTTCACTAGCTAATCGATAGTTTAACGTCTTCGCTAAAATGACAAATGTATAGTACCAATCCAAATTCATGAACTTACCTCTTTCAAAAAAGTTAATAATTCATTAGATAATATTTAATTTTTATTGCATAAAAATAATATTAATATTATATCAGAGGTTATCGAGGGGGTGAAGTAATATGATTCGAATTCAAGATAATACAATAAGGGATGGTATGCAACAAAGTAATGTTCGAAAAAGTCTAATTATAAAAAAAGAAGTATTGAAACAAATTAACAAGTTAAATATAAATTCTGTTGAAGTAGGCATGTGTACAACTATCGAGGATGAATTTAATATTCATCAATTCAGAGACATTTTAAGTCCTGAAAAAGAATTAGTAGTATTGACTAGGCTTAATGAAAAAGAAATAAAAAAAATAGTCAAATTGAAAATTCATAATTTAGTGGTAAAAATACTATTGCCAATATCTGACTTGCATATAAAAGAAAAGCTTAATTTTTCAAATAAATATTATATTCAGAAAATCAAAGACTGCTTGGATATATTAAAGAAAGATAAAAAAGGAGTAGATATTTGTTTTGAAGATGCAACAAGGACTTCTAGAGAAAAATTGAAAGAATACATGGAAATTATTTCAAAATATCAAGTTAGAACAGTTACATTTGCGGACACTGTAGGATGTTCGACACCATTAGAATACGGAGATATTTTTAATTACTTTGTAAAAAAATATTCTAACATAATTTTTTCTGCTCATTGTCATAACGATCTAGGGTTGGCTACTGCAAATACATTAGCTGCAATTTTAAATGGTGCAAAGCAAATAGAAACTACATTTTTGGGAATTGGTGAGAGAGCGGGTAATGCTCCTATTGAGGAAATAATTACTATTTTGACAAAAAAACAAATAGAAAGTACGGAATTCACTTTACCCGACGTATATAAAACTAGTATTAATATTTCTAAAATTCTCGATTTTCAAATATCAGAAAACAAACCTATAATTGGTGAAAATATATTTAAACATGAATCAGGAATTCATCAAGATGGTACTAAAAAAAATATAAATATGTATCAATATTTAGTTCCTAGTGATTTAGGATTGAAAAATTCACAAGTTGTTCAGTTTCCAATAAGTAATATTTCTAGTAAGAAAATCTTGCACAATAAATTTAAATCAATAGTTAACACTGAAGAAATTGATGAAAATATTTCTTTCTATAAACTTGTGAACAAGTTTTCACCTGAAGTAGCACCTGAAGATACAGTGGATTTACTTCAGATAATAAAAAGGAGGAGTAAAGATGGAAATTTTAAATGATTCTGTAAAAAGTTTTGAAAAACTTTATTTACAATTACAAGATGGTTTTCCAGTGATTGTTCCTACTGATACTAATTATAATTTATGTAGTTTACCAAACAATGATCTTTGTATCGATAAAATATTTGAATATAAAAAGAGATCGAAAGATAAGCCATTATCATTATTTATTGATAAGCCAGAGGATTGGAAATTGTATGGAGATAATCAAAATACGGAAATAGTTGATAAACTAGTTGAAATATTTTGGCCTGGACCATTAAATATTATTTTAAAAAATAAAACAAGCTATAATTATATGCTCAATAATTCAGATAGTATAGCTATAGGATGTGTGCAAAATAAAACGATGAGAAGGTTTATTTCATATATTAATTCACCTATAGCAATTACTTCAGCAAATATCTCTGGAACTGCCGATGATATTTTAATAACTGAAAATGAAGCAATTAAGCACATGGGCGAAAATGTAAGATATATGCTAAGAAGTCAAAATAAAACTAACTATAAAACATCTAGTACGATTATTAAAGTGACAGATAATAAAATTGAATTATTAAGAGAAGGAGATATAAAGTTTGAAGAAATAAAAGAAAGACTAGGTACAGGTATTATTTATGAATAAGTTAATACTTGGGATTTATTTGTACCGAATTTTTTCACGAGCATACTTTTATTTACCGTTTTTATTAATTTACTTTTTGATTCAAGGTTATTCCATAATACAATTAGAAATATTAATGGCGTCTTATGGCATTGCAGCATTTTTATTCTCTCTATACAAAGAGAAGTGTTTTAAAATTTGTAACTTAAAAGATTCTAATAAATTAGTTGTTAGTGAAATATTCAAAATCATCGGTTTATTGTTGTTATTATATCAAAATCAATATTTAATTTTAGTAGTGGCACAAATATTATTAGGGTTAAGTTACTCAATGATGGCGGGTGTTGATACCGCAATAATTAAAAGAAATATAACAAATGAGAAATACGTACAAAATAAGTCAAATAGCTATATGTTCCTATCATTATTAATTTCAGGGATTATAGGTAGTTATCTTTATGGAATAAATATTAAATGGCCTATAATAATGACTGGTATATTTTCAATTCTAACAATTATAATTATTCGATGCACATTAGTTGAAAATAGGGAATTAAATTTAATAGGAGAAACAAAGGGAAAGATAAAGAAATTTCTACCGGAAGAGAAGTTTTGGATATTGCATTATTCTTTTTTAAGAGCGTTAATATTAGGATTTTTTATAGGATTTATTCCAATTAATATATATAATGATTTAAAACTGAATAATTTACAATTTATTTCAGTATTAACTTGTTACACAGTTATGGGTTTTGTATCTTCACGTTATTTAACTAAATACTTGAATTATAAGTTTGTGTCAGAAATTTGTTTAGTAATATTTTTAATAATATATACATATCAAAGTTTCATAGCAGTTACTATTTCTATGATATTTTTAGGTATTTCTTCAGGGTTAACTCGTCCACAAACTATAAATAAACTTTCTAGCAGTAGTAACTTAAGAGTGATGCTTAATTATGCAGAAACGTTATATTTTATTTTTAATATCGCATTTTTACTTATTGGTGGTTATCTATATTCAATTGGAACTATTCAATATTTAATGTTATTTATGTCATTATTGACGTTTATATATTTACTAACATTATTTTATTTAAGGAGAGATCAACATGAAAATCAACACAGAATTTAAAGGAAATAATATACCATATGAATATGCGGCAGGCGCAGATATAAGTGATTTAATAAATGGCAATCCAATTAAATCATTCCCGTTTGAAATAACAGAACTTCCAAAAGATACTAAATATCTTGCATGGTCTCTGATAGATTATGATGCAATACCAGTTTGCGGATTTGCATGGATTCATTGGAGCGTTGCTAATGTAAGTATCACTGGTGATTCAATTTCTATAAAAGCAGATTTATCAAGAACAAAGGGTGACTATGTACAAGGTAAAAATAGCTTTACTAGTGGGTTGTTGGCTGAAGATTTTTCAGAAATAGAAAATCACTATGTAGGACCAACACCACCTGATAAAGATCATCAATATGAATTAACAGTTTATGCGTTAGATCATTCTTTAAATTTGAAGAATGGGTTCTACTTGAATGAATTTTTAAAAGAAGTAAATCAACATAAAATTGATCAAACAAGTATTAACCT
>NZ_JACYHC010000499.1:0-4121 GCF_017152085.1 Staphylococcus sp. EG-SA-2 | reverse complement strand
ACGCGCTGGATTACTTACTCGTGACCCACGTATGAAAGAACGTAAAAAACCAGGTCTTAAAGCAGCTCGTCGTTCACCTCAATTCTCAAAACGTTAATTGTCGGACGATATATACAAAACACCTCGAAGTTATGTCGAGGTGTTTTTTTACGTTTGTGTGGGGAATATGGAACGTGTAGAGTATAATGAATTTTCCTTTATTTAATGTCTCAGGAATAGAATAAATTCAACTATGTATTAGTGATTTGCACGTATGATTTGTACATGCTTAAACAATCAAAAGTGTCCATTATTAAATTATCATTTAGCTTGCGGAGGCCGTATGATAACCGGACGATTGTGTTCTAATCATAGAGGCTCAATGGAAGAACTACGGGACGAAAACCAGACGATAACTCAAGAACCATGATTTAAGAGTATTATCAAAATAAGGAGTGACTTAATTGAAAGATTTTATATTTTGGAAGAAAGCTTTTATTCCTGTTTATTTTATTGTTGCGATGCTGGTGTTTCTACTTTTTAGGTTTTATATTAAAACAGACAACTTTTCTATGTATTTAATGATTATCTTCTTAATTTGTTTAGGAACTGCATCTATCATTTATAACTATAAAAACAATCGATAAATATAAGTATGAAATGTATAAGTCACAGTTAGATCTAAGTCTTGCTGTGGCTTTTTTTATCGAAATGACAATTTTAAATCGCCAAAAACAACATTTTCAGTCCGCCATAAAACAACAATTTCAAATCGCCATTGACTAAACACGACATCCAAAAATTATTGTAACAATTCTTCACATCAATCAATCCTCCATCACTCATAATCACTCCCTACAAAATCTACTCATGCATTTTTGGAATACTTAGTATTACAAATAACGATTTTTATTCATCTTACAAAGGTTATATAATGTAATGAAGGCAATTTTTATGTATTGCAAATCTAATCGTACATGTAAAATTTTGATAAACATCATTAATTTTGCGTAACTATCATTAGATTACAAATCACAATGTAATTACATGTAATACACATCTATACATCACATTTGAAGGGAAATGAATATAAATGACTGATAAAAAGTACACTGCAGCCGATATGGTTATTGATACTTTGAAAAATAATGGGGTAGAATATGTTTTTGGTATTCCGGGTGCAAAGATTGACTATCTATTTAATGCTTTAATTGATGATGGTCCTGAACTTATTGTCACGCGTCATGAACAAAACGCCGCAATGATGGCGCAAGGTATTGGAAGATTAACAGGCAAACCGGGTGTAGTACTTGTTACAAGTGGGCCTGGTGTAAGTAATTTAACGACTGGACTATTAACAGCTACATCTGAAGGGGATCCTGTCTTAGCGTTAGGCGGCCAAGTGAAACGTAATGATTTATTACGATTAACGCATCAAAGTATTGATAATGCTGCTTTATTAAAATATTCATCAAAATATAGTGAAGAAGTACAAGATCCTGAATCATTATCAGAAGTTATGACAAATGCAATTCGAATTGCTACTTCAGGGAAAAATGGCGCAAGTTTTATTAGTATTCCGCAAGATGTGATTTCTTCACCAGTTGAATCTAAGGCGATATCACTTTGTCAAAAACCAAATTTAGGTGTACCAAGTGAACAGGATATTAATGATGTCATTGAAGCGATTAAAAATGCATCATTTCCGGTTTTACTAGCTGGAATGAGAAGTTCAAGTGCAGACGAAACGAATGCCATTCGCAAATTAGTAGAGCGTACCAATTTACCCGTTGTAGAAACATTCCAAGGTGCGGGTGTGATTAGTCGTGAATTAGAAAATCATTTCTTTGGCCGAGTGGGTTTATTCCGTAATCAAGTTGGTGATGAATTATTACGTAAAAGTGATTTAGTTGTTACAATCGGTTATGATCCTATAGAATATGAGGCTAGTAACTGGAATAAAGAATTAGATACGCAAATAATCAATATTGACGAAGTTCAAGCTGAAATTACTAATTATATGCAACCGAAAAAAGAGTTGATTGGTAATATTGCTAAAACGATTGAAATGATTTCTGACAAAGTAGATGAACCATTTATAAATCAACAACATTTGGATGAATTAGAACAGTTAAGAGCGCATATTGATGAAGAAACTGGTATTAAAGCGACGCATGAAGAAGGCATCTTACACCCAGTTGAAATTATAGAATCTATGCAAAAGGTATTAACTGATGAAACAACAGTGACAGTTGATGTTGGTAGTCACTATATTTGGATGGCACGTAATTTCAGAAGTTACAATCCAAGACATTTATTATTTAGTAACGGTATGCAAACGCTTGGTGTAGCATTACCGTGGGCAATTTCAGCTGCACTTGTACGCCCTAATACGCAAGTTGTATCCGTTGCTGGCGATGGAGGCTTTTTATTTTCATCACAAGATTTAGAAACGGCCGTACGTAAAAATCTAAACATTATCCAACTTATTTGGAATGATGGAAAATATAATATGGTTGAATTCCAAGAAGAAATGAAATATAAACGTTCATCAGGCGTAGACTTCGGTCCTGTAGATTTCGTAAAATATGCTGAATCATTTGGCGCAAAAGGTTTACGAGTTACTAATCAAGAAGAATTAGAAGCGGCAATTAAAGAGGGGTATGAAACAGATGGCCCAGTATTAATTGATATACCTGTAAACTACAAAGATAATATCAAACTTTCAACAAATATGTTACCTGACGTATTTAACTAAAACAAAGATAAATGTTAATGAGGAGTGGGAAATTTTATGGCTAGTGTTTTATATCAACATGGTACATTAGGCACATTAATGGCAGGATTATTAAAAGGAACTGCATCAATAAATGAATTATTGCAACATGGTGACCTAGGTATCGCTACACTAACAGGTTCAAATGGTGAGGTCATCTTTTTAGATGGAAAAGCTTACCATGCAAATGAACATAAAGAATTTGTAGAATTAAAAGGTGATGAGTTAACACCATATGCAACTGTAACTAAATTCGTAGCAGATACAAGCTATGAAACGAAAGATAAATCTTCTGAAGCAGTTTTTGCAGAAATTAAGGAAAAGATGTTGAGTGAAAATTTATTTTCTGCAGTAAAAATTTCAGGCTTATTTAAAAAAATGCATGTACGTATGATGCCGGCACAAGAGCCACCTTATACACGTTTAATCGATTCAGCTAGAAGACAACCTGAGCAAACTGAAACATACGTCAAAGGTTCAGTCGTTGGGTTCTTTACACCAGAACTATTCCATGGTATCGGATCAGCAGGATTCCATGTACACTTTGCAAATGATGATCGTAATTTTGGTGGACATGTCTTAGATTTTGAAGTAGAAGATGTTAAGGTAGAAATCCAAAATATAGAAACATTTGAACAGCATTTTCCAATTCAAGATGAAGATTTCATAAATGCAAATATTGACTATAAAGATATTGCGGACGAAATTAGAGAAGCTGAATAATGAATGCGGAAATGTAATGACGGTTTATGAAAATTGACTTCAAAATGCGTTATTTGGAAATGGTAGTTTTTTTATATGATTAAGCAAGACTACAATAGAACAAATATATTTATAATTACGTCTAAGTAATAAAATAAATCCCTTCACTATTAGCGGTAGTGAGGGGATTTATTTAGGTTCCAGATATTTGAGATTTGCTGTTATGTTTAGATAATAAATTGAGGAAGACATTAATATAGAATTTACTTTAGTATAGGCCAATCTAATCTATTGTCAGTAGAAGCAATCAATAATAAATTACAAGTTCGATCATTCATTTCATACTAAAAAGACAAACGCAATTTTTCAGCGTTTGCCTCATGTAATTATTCTTCATTTTCAAATTATTATTTAACTACAATTTGTATCTGTTTGATTGTACTTGGATCAATTGAATTTTTAGCGTCGTCATTTTTCTTTAGATTCACTACTTTTTTATTACCATCATTCAAAGTAAGTGTATAAGTTGCAGTTTGCGCATTATTAATTTTTTCTGTTGTAACACCACGTTGTGAAGCTAATTCATTTTTTACTTTACTGTCAATTTCTTGATAAAGTACCTTTTTATTTTCTGGAAAAACAAAGTAAGTTCGATGTAATGCAG
>NZ_JACYHC010000498.1:0-4140 GCF_017152085.1 Staphylococcus sp. EG-SA-2 | reverse complement strand
GGAAATGTAAGTGTGCTCCTCTAACGAAATTACCTGTAGCACCTGATTTCCCTATCAGTTGACCAGCTTTAATACGTTGGCCTTGTCTTGCTAATTGCTTAGATAAATGCATATACCAGTTCCATTCATTAGCACCAGTCTTAATTTGTATAGAATTACCGCCACCGTAATCAGTCCATACCTTATCTGCTATACCACCTTTAACGGCATAAACGTTTGTTCCAGAAGGCATACCAAAGTCTATACCATAGTGACGACCGCCATTAAAGTTAAGTCCACCTGTGTAGCGTCCAAATCTTTGCCAGATTGGATATTCAAATAGATAGCTTCCATCGCCTCCACCACCGAAATCTTCAAACCACGATTTTACTTTGTCTACTAATTTCTTTTTGAGCAATGAGTATGCGCCTTTAGCTATTTTTACTGTAGCGTTAGCTCCGCCTCCAAAATTAATATTTAAACCTGACATTACTTTATTTACTAGTTTCCCTGGATGTTGTACGTAATCCCACACATCGCCGATTTTATCGCCTAACCAAGATGCACCATCTTTGATTTTATCGCCTGCTGCTTCAACCATTTCTTCTGCACCTTTTTTGATATTATGCGCTGTGTTTTTAGCTGTAGCTCCAAATTCTCCTGCTTTTTTACCTATATTACCTTTAAGTTGGTCTAGCCAATCTTTCTTTTTCGTACCTCCATGAAACTTTGGTAAAACACCCATACGCTGTAACTTCAGAGTGTCATTAGCATTTATTACGCTATCCCCAACTCCTAGTGGAACAACCACATCTCGTCCTTGGGGTGCATGGAATGTTCCGTCAGCCCTGTGAATTACTTCTTGAACTCCACCACCTGGGGCGTTTCCAGAACCTCTATCATTTAATACAGCAAATGTCGGTTGCGTTAATGCTCCCGAATTATCGGTAGCTACACCCTTTCCTGCTAAAGTACCAGTAGACAATGTAGGTATTGGCTTGATGAGATTTTTATCAGTAATGGCTTTAGATATTTTATTAATACCGCCAATCATGCTATTCAAACCGCCAATAGCTTTATTAGCAACATTTTTACCTAAATCAGCCGCAGCTCTTCCCATGTCTTTACCAATATCTCTAATCCAATCATATGTTTTGGATAGCCATTTTCTAAAACCATTAAATACTGATTTAGCGTTAGACCATGCCGAACTTGAAATTGCATCAAAACGATCGTGGGCTCTTGAATACATATCCCCAGTCCAATCTTTTAAAGATTTGTATGAGTTACTAAACCATTTCGATGTTCCTTTCCAAACGGATTTTGCATTCGACCAAGCTGTACTAGAAATATTATCCCATTTCGCGCGAGATTTATTAGCCATATCCGTTAGCCAGCCCTTTGCACTTTTATATGCATTGCTAAACCATTTTGATGTGCCTCTCCAAATAGATTTTGAATGCGCCCAAGCTTTATCTGAAGCATCTGAATACTTTTGCTTAGTTTGATTGTAAATACTTCCTGTTGTCGATTTAACAGATTGCCAAGCTTTTCCAAACCATTTACCAGTACTATTAGCTATAGCCTTAGTGTGGTATCCTACAGAACTTTTGGCTGAGCTCCAACCTGAACTTAATTTGCTTGGAATCCCTTTGATTCCGCTCCACATTTTTTTCATTTCGCCGCCAAAATGATTAGCATTTCTGCCCATTTTACTAAAGGCTTCGCCAGTTTTACTTTTTACGCCGTCCCAAGCATTTCCAAACCATTTCTTTATATTTTCTCTGTTTCTGCGAGCTGTTTCTTCTTGTTCTTTAGCGTATTTATCGCTTTTTTTCTTTTGGTCTTCTCTAAAGTTAGACCACCAACTTTTAAGGCCATTCCACCACTTTTCAGTATTTTTATATACACGTCCACTGGATAAATCCATTTCTTTATCAATATCTTTATTTTGCTTTTTAACAACATCTACTACAGCATCTTTTTTAGATTTTGCTTTTCTTACTTCATCTTTATGTCTTTGATCAGCAATAGCTAACAATTTATCTTTTTCAGACTTAGAAAGGTTGACGTTATTTTTTATAGCAATGACATCATCTTCATATTGCTTGTCCACTTCTTTTTTTCTTGCTTTTCTTGCTTTTTCTGCTTCTTTAATTGCTTTGCTCGCTTCGTCTATTGAATAAGCATTTCTGTTTCTTTGCATTCTTACTAAAATACGCTCTTGCTCTTTTTCAGTCTTACTCAATTCTTTAACAGTGATATCACGTCTTTGATTTTCAAGCTTTTCAATTTCTTTTCTTTCATTTTCTGAAATCTGACCATCACTCAAAGCTTTTTCTTTCAATTCTTTGATTTTCTGATTGAGTTCTTGCTCTTTTTTAATTCGCAAGTCATTTTTTTCTTTAGTTCGAGTTAAAATGTTTTGCTTTTCTTGTTCATCGAATGCACTATACTTATCAATAAGTTCTTGAGTTTTTTCGAGTTCCTTTTTATTTCTTTTTTCTATTTCAGCTATAAGGTTATTAGATAAATCCGTTTCAATTTTCAAAAGTTTTTTTGCTTTGTCTTCTGATATCTGACCCGAGTTTAAACGTACTTTTTCCATGATTCTGCTATTTTCTTCAGAATAATGCACATATTTTTCTAAAGCTTTTTCTGTTTCTTTTGAAACACCTTTCCCTAACACTTTTACAGTATCAGACGCTTTTTTAGAAGCTGTGCCCATGGTTTGCATAAATCCTTTAAACTTGTTGACTCCTACTTTGAGAAGGTCATCGTCGCTTAATGATTTATAACCATCTTTCATATCTTTTGAAAACTTTTCTTTGAAGCTTTTGCCGATACTTCCAAGATAGTTTTTAAACTCTCCTAGCTTTCTAACAGCGCCGCCAATAATTTTACCACCAAAAAACTTTATAGTTTCTCCTAAACCGTTAATACCGTTTCTGAACCATTCCACACGATCATATGCGGTTTTAAAAACTTTATACGCAATTGTAATAGCAGTTATTGTAGCACCTATAGGTCCTGTTAAAAACCTTAAGGCTACACCCGCAAATCTTGCGCCTCCACTTACTGCAAATAAAGATTTTGCAGCTAATCCTAAACCGTTTTTCAAAAGTTTGAACGGTAAAATTGCTAGCTTTGCAGAATTTTTCAAAACATTTATAGGTTTTAAATTAAACATCATAGCTCCGGCTAACCCTTTAAAGCCTTTTGACGTTTTTCCTGTTGTAGAACCAAGAAATAATGTTTGAAGACCTAAAGATTTCATTGCTTTTGAATTAGTATTTGAAAGGATTGTATTTTCAGCAATACGTCTATTTAATGACGCATATCCTTTAGCAGCACTTCCAACTGTACGTATTAATAACCCTCCAGCAAGAACTGCAGGTCCAATTGCTGCACCAAAAAGTGCTAATCCTACTGAAGCTTTTCTAACCCAACCAGGGAGATGTGTAAATCCATCAACTAATTTTGTTAAACCTTCCGCTCCTGCTCTAATCATAGGCGTTAAATCTTTACCGACTTCGATTGCTAATGATTCAAAAGCGCCACCTAATTGTTCCAGAGCGCCTTTGAGATTATCTTTCATCAAATCTGCTGCTTTTTTACTTTCGCCATTGGAATTCTTTAAGGATTTACTATAGCTATTAATTTTATCTGGTCCCGCTTCAATCAAGGCTAAAAATCCACTTGCTGCTTCAGTACCAACTATTGTAGCCACTGTAGCTAGTTTTTGTTCTCTCGTCATGCCTTTCATATTATCTTGGAACTGTCTAATCAATTCACCCATGCCAACAAATTGACCTTTAGCATCAGACAAATGAATACCTAATTTTTTCATTTCCTTAGCTGTATTTTTACTTGGATTAGCTAGCCTGATAAATGAAGCTCTTAGGGCAGTACCTGCTTGAGAACCCTCTAAACCTGAGTTAGATAAAACTTCAATTGCTGCGGAAGTGTCCTCTATTGAAACTCCTAATGCTTTTGCAGGAGTACCAGCATACTTCAATGCATCTCCCATGTACTGAATATCTGCAGCACTATCATTTGCTGATCTCGCAAGTAAATCAGCAACATGATTTGCATCAGATGCTTTTAAACCGAAAGAGTTAATCGCTGAAGCCATTACAGTTGCAGTTGTAGCCATTTCTG
>NZ_JACYHC010000497.1:0-4140 GCF_017152085.1 Staphylococcus sp. EG-SA-2 | reverse complement strand
GGAAATGTAAGTGTGCTCCTCTAACGAAATTACCTGTAGCACCTGATTTCCCTATCAGTTGACCAGCTTTAATACGTTGGCCTTGTCTTGCTAATTGCTTAGATAAATGCATATACCAGTTCCATTCGTTAGCACCGGTCTTAATTTGTATAGAATTACCGCCACCGTAATCAGTCCATACTTTATCAGCTATACCGCCTTTAACAGCATAAATGTTCGTTCCTGTAGGCATACCAAAGTCGATACCATAGTGACGACCGCCATTAAAGTTAAGTCCACCTGTGTAACTCCCAAACCTTTGCCAAATTGGATGGTCAAATAGATAGCTTCCATCGCCTCCGCCACCAAAATCTTCAAACCACGATTTTACTTTGTCTACTAATTTCTTTTTGAGCAATGAGTACGCGCCTTTAGCAATTTTTACTGTAGCGTTAGCTCCGCCTCCAAAATTAATATTTAAACCTGACATTACTTTATTTACTAGTTTCCCTGGATGTTGTACATAATCCCACACATCGCCGATTTTATCGCCTAACCAAGATGCACCATCTTTGATTTTATCGCCTGCCGCTTCAACCATTTCTTCTGCACCTTTTTTGATATTATGAGCTGTGTTTTTAGCTTTAGAACCGAAGTCCCCTGCTTTTTTACCAAGATTTTCAGTAACTTGTTCCATCCATTTTTTCTTTTTCGTACCACCATGGAATTTTGGCAAAACACCCATCCGCTGTAACTTCAGAGTGTCATTGGCATTTATTACACTATCTCCAACTCCTAGTGGAACAACCACATCTCGTCCTTGGGGTGCATGGAATGTTCCGTCAGCCCTGTGAATTATTTCTTGAACTCCACCACCTGGGGCGTTTCCAGAACCTCTATCATTTAATACAGCAAATGTCGGTTGCGTTAATGCTCCTGAATTATCGGTAGCTACACCCTTTCCTGCTAAAGTACCAGTAGACAATGTAGGTATTGGCTTGATGAGATTTTTATCAGTAATGGCTTTAGATATTTTATTAATACCGCCAATCATGCTATTCAAACCGCCAATAGCTTTATTAGCAACATTTTTACCTAAATCAGCCGCAGCTCTTCCCATGTCTTTACCAATATCTCTAATCCAATCATATGTTTTTGATAGCCATTTTCTAAAACCATTAAATACTGATTTAGCGTTAGACCATGCCGAACTTGAAATTGCATCAAAACGATCGTGGGCTCTTGAATACATATCCCCAGTCCAACCTTTTAAAGATTTGTATGAGTTACTAAACCATTTCGATGTTCCTTTCCAAACGGATTTTGCATTCGACCATGCTGTACTAGAAATATTATCCCATTTCGAGCGCGATTTATTAGCCATATCTGTTAGCCAACCCTTTGCACTTTTATATGCGTTGCTAAACCATTTTGATGTGCCTCTCCAAATAGATTTTGAATGCGCCCAAGCTTTATCTGAGGCATCTGAATACTTTTGCTTAGTTTGATTGTAAATACTTCCTGTAGTCGATTTAACAGATTGCCAAGCTTTTCCAAACCATTTACCAGTACTATTAGCTATAGCCTTAGTGTGATATCCTACAGAACTTTTGGCTGAGCTCCAACTTGAACTTAATTTGCTTGGAATTCCTTTGATTCCACTCCACATTTTTTTCATTTCGCCGCCAAAATGATTAGCATTTCTGCCCATTTTACTAAAGGCTTCACCAGTTTTAGTTTTTACGCCGTCCCAAGCATTTCCAAACCATTTCTTTATATTTTCTCTGTTTCTACGAGCTGTTTCTTCTTGTTCTTTAGCGTATTTATCACTTTTCTTCTTTTGGTCTTCTCTAAAGTTAGACCACCAACTTTTAAGACCATTCCACCACTTTTCAGTATTTTTATATACACGTCCACTGGATAAATCCATTTCTTTATCAATATCTTTATTTTGCTTTTTAACAACGTCTACTACAGCATCTTTTTTAGATTTTGCCTTTCTTACTTCATCCTTATGTCTTTGATCAGCAATAGCTAACAATTTATCTTTTTCAGACTTAGAAAGGTTGACGTTATTTTTTATAGCAATGACATCATCTTCATACTGCTTATCCACTTCTTTTTTTCTTGCTTTTCTTGCTTTTTCTGCTTCTTTAATTGCTTTGCTCGCTTCGTCTATTGAATAAGCATTTCTGTTTCTTTGCATTCTTACTAAAATACGCTCTTGCTCTTTTTCAGTCTTACTCAATTCTTTAACAGTGATGTCACGTCTTTGATTTTCAAGCTTTTCAATTTCTTTTCTTTCATTTTCTGAAATCTGACCATCACTTAAAGCTTTTTCTTTCAATTCTTTGATTTTCTGATTGAGTTCTTGCTCTTTTTTAATTCGCAAGTCATTTTTTTCTTTAGTTCTAGTTAAAATGTTTTGCTTTTCTTGTTCATCGAATGCACTATACTTATCAATAAGTTCTTGAGTTTTTTCGAGTTCCTTTTTATTTCTTTTTTCTATTTCAGCTATAAGGTTATTAGATAAATCCGCTTCAATTTTCAAAAGTTTTTTTGCTTTGTCTTCTGTTATTTGACCCGAGTTTAAACGTACTTTTTCCATGATTCTGTTGTTCTCTTCAGAATAGTGTACGTATTTTTCTAAAGCTTTTTCTGTTTCTTTTGAAACACCTTTCCCCAACACTTTTACAGTATCAGATGCTTTTTTAGAAGCTGTGCCCATGGTTTGCATAAATCCTTTAAACTTGTTGACTCCTACTTTCAGAAGGTCATCGTCACTCAAAGATTTATAACCATCTTTCATATCCTTTGAAAACTTTTCTTTGAAGCTTTTGCCTATACTTCCAAGATAATTTTTAAACTCTCCTAGCTTCCTAACAGCACCGCCAATAATTTTGCCACCAAAAAACTTTATAGTTTCTCCTAAACCGTTAATACCGTTTCTGAACCATTCCACACGATCATATGCGGTTTTAAAAACTTTATATGCAATTGTAATAGCAGTTATTGTAGCACCTATAGGTCCTGTTAAAAACTTTAAGGCTACACCAGCAAATCTTGCGCCTCCACTTACTGCAAATAAGGATTTTGCGGCTAATCCTAAACCGTTTTTCAAAAGTTTGAACGGTAAAATTGCTAGCTTTGCAGAATTTTTCAAAACATTTATAGGTTTTAAATTAAACAACATAGCTCCGGCTAATCCTTTAAAGCCTTTTGACGTTTTTCCTGTTGTAGAACCAAGAAATAATGTTTGAAGACCTAAAGATTTCATTGCTTTTGAATTGGTATTAGAAAGAATTGTATTTTCAGCAATGCGTCTATTTAATGATGCATAGCCTTTAGCCGCGCTCCCAACTGCACGTATTAATAAGCCACCAGCAAGAACAGCAGGACCAATAGATGCACCAAAAATTGCTAAGCCTACCGAAGCCTTTCTAACCCAACCAGGAAGATGTGTAAATCCATCAACTAATTTTGTTAATCCTTCCGCACCTGCTCTAATCATAGGCGTTAAATCTTTACCAACTTCAATTGCTAACGATTCAAAAGCGCCACCTAATTGTTCCAGAGCACCTTTGAGGTTATCTTTCATCAAATCAGCTGCTTTTTTACTTTCACCATTAGAGTTCTTCAATGATTTGCTATAGCTATTAATTTTATCTGGACCCGCTTCAATCAAGGCTAAAAATCCACTTGCTGCTTCAGTGCCAACTATTGTAGCCACTGTTGCTAATTTTTGTTCTCTCGTCATGCCTTTCATGTTATCTTGGAACTGTCTAATCAATTCGCCCATTCCAACAAACTCACCTTTAGCATCAGACAAATGAATACCTAATTTTTTCATTTCCTTAGCTGTACTTTTACTTGGATTAGCTAGCCTAATAAACGAAGCTCTTAATGCAGTACCTGCTTGAGACCCCTCTAAACCTGAGTTAGATAAAACTTCAATTGCTGCAGAAGTGTCCTCTATTGAAACTCCTAATGCTTTTGCTGGAGTACCTGCATATTTTAATGCATCTCCCATATATTGAATATCTGCAGCACTATCATTTGCTGATCTCGCAAGTAAATCAGCAACATGATTTGCATCAGATGCTTTTAAACCGAAAGAGTTAATCGCTGAAGCCATTACAGTTGCAGTTGTAGCCATTTCTG
>NZ_JACYHC010000496.1:0-4141 GCF_017152085.1 Staphylococcus sp. EG-SA-2 | reverse complement strand
GCTGATAAACGTAAATTTGCAAACTCGATATTAAACAAAGGGGTTGTTATTATGGCATTAATAGTATCTAGAGCTATATTATTTTTGATTTTAGCATTAGCTTTTGGAATAGCGACTGTTTTTCCTGAACAAAAATTACCATTATATATAGTATTCACATTATTTGTAGCAGTTGCGATTATTATGAATGTATGGTTTACCCATCAAAACGTTAAAAAGCATATCATTAAGTTTAACAAATACGTCGCATACTTTTTATCCTTTGTCTCAGGGTTACTTTACATTGGATTTGTAATTTATACATTAACTATAGGGAGCTATGATGTTTTACCAATTATTATATTTGCAATAAGTATCGTATTGGTTCAAATATTAGAAAATATACTGGGAATCAGTATAAAAAATACGCGTCTATCAAACAAACAGTTGAAAGTCATCTCCAAGCAACGTGTTCAGCAATTTAAAGTCATATCATTAATATTAGTAAGTGTGTCTATCGTGTTCATTTTTATTGCATTAATGCTTAAATGGTGGCTTTTACTTGTTATTAGCATTATTGTTTTGATTATTATTACAGTAGCAATGATTGTTTATGAAAAATATTATACGACTCCTGATTAATTTATGATTGACGTACTAAGGATTATCTTGTAACGTAAACGTAAATAAGCATCACTTATCTAGAGAGGTGGAGGGACTGGCCCTATGAAGCCTCGGCAACATCTCGAATGTGCCAATTCCAGTAACCGTAATGGTTTGAAGATAAGCAGGTAAAGCACATGAAAACCTCTTTCTTCATCGTTTGTGAGAAAGAGGTATTTTTAATTGGAAAGCAGGTAAAAAGGATGGAAGTACATAAAAAGAGCAATGCTTGGGCATTATTCCCCTTGTTATTATTTGTGGCGTTGTTTTTAGGCGTAGGTATTATCACAGGTGATTTTACTTCAATGCCATTAAATGTTGCAATTACGATAACGGTAATTGTGGCGTTATTAATGAATCGAAAAGAATCATTTGCTAAAAAAGTTGAGGTCTTCACGAAAGGTGCAGGCCATTCAAACATTATTTTAATGATGTTGATTTTTATTTTAGCAGGTGCATTTTCAAATACAGCTGAAAAAATGGGTGGCGTAAAGTCGACAGTTAATTTAGGACTATCATTAATCCCAGAAAATTTAATTATTGTAGGATTGTTTGTGATTTGTATGTTTGTTTCTATATCTATGGGGACGTCTGTAGGAACTGTTGCTGCAATAGCACCTGTTGGTTACGGATTTGCACAAGCGACAGATGTACCAACTGCGCTAGCAATGGCTACAGTTGTTGGAGGTGCAATGTTCGGCGATAATCTATCAATGATTTCAGATACAACAATTGCTGCGGTTAGAACACAACATACGAAAATGAAAGATAAATTCAGAGTAAACTTTAAAATTGTATTGCCAGGTGCTATTTTAACGATTATTATTCTGTATTTCTTAACGAATGGCATTTCTTTAAATCATGCTAAAAACTATGATTATAATCTAATTAAAGTTGTACCGTATATTTTAGTATTGGTATTAGCATTATTAGGTGTAAATGTCATTATCGTATTGATTGGCGGAACATTATTAGCTGGAATCATTGGTCTCATAGATGGTTCATTCGGTTGGATGGGACTACTAGATGCAGTGTCCAAAGGTATTATAAGCATGGAAGATATTGCTATGATTGCGTTGCTAATTGGTGGTTTAGTCGGTATTATTCAACACAATGGTGGTATTGAATGGTTGTTGCAATTTGTTCGCTCTAAAGTGAAATCAAAGCGTGGCGCAGAATTAGGAATTGCGAGTTTGGTAAGTGTCGCAGATATTGCCACGGCAAACAACACCATCTCTATTATTATGTCAGGTCCTTTAGCTAAAAATATTGCAGATGAATATGATGTAGATTCAAGGAAATCAGCAAGTATTCTTGATATATTTGGAGGCTGCTTCCAAGGTTTATTACCATATAGCCCGCAAGTCATTTCAGCGGCTGGTGTAGCTGGTATTTCACCATTAATGTTATTCCCATACAGCATTTATCCTATATTATTAGGTGTATGCGGACTTATTGCGATTTTATTTAATTTTCCAAAGCTAAAAAAGAACACTAGTCAAGAAATGAAACATTAATGCTTAACAATATATCGATGTAGCCAAGTAAGGTGGCTTGTTATATTAACAGATCATGTTGTACTCACCGTATAACGCTAATCTTTTAAAAATGATGATCATCTATGTTTGGAACTGAGCAAAAATACGTTAAAATAAAAGTAAGAGCGAAAGTGGGTGGACAACAGTGGCAAAATTTAATGTAGAGAATGAACATGTCGAAGTTGAAATTGAAAAGCTTTATAAATTTTCTCCAGAGTTAGTATACGAAGCTTGGACAAAGAAAGATTTGTTGAAACAATGGTTTATGACATCAGCCAGAACGAATAAAGAGATTGAAGCGGACGTTAAAGAAGGCGGTAAATATCGTATTGTAGATCAACAACGTAATGGCAAAGTAAATGTGATTGAAGGCATTTATGAATCTTTAGTTATGGATGAATACGTTAAGATGACTATCGGTATGCCTGGACTAAGTGAAACACAAGATGTCATTAAGGTAGAATTTTTTGAACGTGAAACAGGTGGCACCCAAATGCTATTTTATTATCGTTCATTAGTTGAAAAAGAAAGACGATTTACTAATTTAGAATACAAGCAAAAGAAAAAAGAATATCATGATGCCATGGTGCATGGTTTCGAATTGATGTTTGATAAGATGTACCACGTTATCGAAACATCAACACAACAATAAAATGATAAAAGGAAGTTATGATAGGCTCAAGGCCATTAAATCATAACTTCCTTTTTTCTAATTTGAAATATCATTATGTAGTAAATACTCATTATATTTTCTTACAAGTGTTTCAAAGAATATATGATAACTGATGAAGCTAGAATAGTCTGTACCATCAGTTAAGTAGAATGTGTTACTGGATACATAGACGTTGTAATTTGCTTTTTGAGCAAGGGTATTATCTTTCATTGTAGTAACAGAAATAAAGTATTTTTGTCTAAGTTGAAGCAAGTTTGTTACTTCTAATAATTCATGTGTTTCACCTGATAATGAAATAATAAAGAATAAATCATTAGGTTCACTCTTGTTCAAAATCATTTTAAGTTCATGTTCATCATGAAGTACAATGACATGATTATGTAACGTTAACAATATACGCTGTGCCTCTGAAGCAACGTTTAACTGTGCACGCCCTGTACCATACAAATATATTGTTGAAGCTGTATGCATTTTTTCAGTAAGAAGCTGGTAATCAACGCGTTCTAAATAACTGAATGTACTATCGATTTCTTGTTTGAAACTATCGATAGAGTTAGAAGGTAATTGGTGTGTCTTATTACTTTCAAATTTAAGGTACGATTTAAAATCACTATAACCGTCAAAACCTAATTTGCGTGTAAATCTGTGAATGGTTGCATTCGAGGCATGTGTGAATTGCGCTAAATCTTGTATTTTCATATTTTTACATTCATCTATATGTGTATTGATAAAGTGAGCGATATGTAAATCATTATCATTAAGTTTATCAAAGTTTCGATTAATGTGTTCATCTAAAAACATATTCAACCTCCTTGAAAATAAATGTGTGATAGATCGTTATTACATTAAAATCTTGTATGTCATTATATATATTTGTGTATTGATATAGGTTTGATTATGCGTTTAAAACGAATGTATTACAAATACAACGATGTCATATATAAGGTCGTGAAAAAATTTTCACTATATGAAAAGATAATCTGATTATACAAAATACTTTCAAAATACGTCAATGTCGTTGTAGGTGTGTAAGCGTTTACTATATATTATATTTAAATAGTAAGACATCTATTTATAAATGAATCTAATTAGATGTATTGTTAGGAAAGATGATATGGAGGGAATAGAAGATGAATGCGATAAAGCGTTTCGGTAGTGCAATGATTGTACCGGTATTAATGTTCGCTTTCTTTGGGATAGTGCTTGGCTTTGCGACATTATTTAAAAATCCTACAATCATGGGGAGTTTAGCAGATCAACATACGTTTTGGTTTAAATTTTGGTCAGT
>NZ_JACYHC010000495.1:0-4154 GCF_017152085.1 Staphylococcus sp. EG-SA-2 | reverse complement strand
TCTTCTTTAAATGCGTTTCTTAACTTCTTAAACAATCTATATAAATCCGTCCACAAATCATAAAATACTTTTTCAGAGACATTATACTCTCTAGGGATATATGTGTAATAATTCAATTCATCACTACCTGGTTTAGTATAATTAAAAACGACTTCTCCACCTTCATCATCTACATAAGCAATTGTATATACTTTTTCCCACTCTACTGGTATCATCCCACTAATCTCATTCGCAATCTCGTTGTACATTTGACTTAATTTTTCTTCGAAAGTCATGTTATCGCCCCTATAGTTCAGCTTCATCTTGCTCTTTAATATATTGCTCGATTTCTTTAACTTCTTCCATTTCGTATTCCATTTCTGGTAAAACACCAAACTTTTTATACATATAATAGTTTTCACGGCCTAATTGATCAAACTCTGTATTTATCCAATCAATATAATCAAATGAAACTTTTAATTTACCTTCGCTTGTAAAATCAAATTCACATGATGTCCATGGTTCAAGACCTTCTTTTTTAAATAAATCCCTCAAATTCATAAACAAGTAATAAAGATTCATCCATAAATCATCAAATATTTCTTCTGAAATATTATAATCTCTAGATATATCCGTGTAATAATTCAATTCATCGCTACCTGGTTTAGTATAATTAAAAATGACCTCTCCACCTTGATCAGTTACATAGGCAATTGTATATATATTTTCCCATTCTACTGGTATCATTCCACTGATTTCATCTGCAATTTCATTGTACATTTGACTTAGCTTTTCTTCGAAAGTCATGTTATCGCCCCTATAGTTCAGCTTCATCTTGCTCTTTAATATATTGCTCGATTTCTTTAACTTTATTAATTTCATATTCCGTTTCTGGTAAAACACCAAACTTTTTATACATATAGTAGTTTTCCTTTCCTGATGGACCAAATTCTGAATTCATCCAATCAACATAATCAAATACAACATTCAATTTACCATCTCTTGTAAAGTCAAATTCACATGATGTCCATGGTTCTAAATCTTCTTCTTTAAATGCGTTTCTTAACTTCTTAAACAATCTATATAAATCCGTCCACAAATCATAAAATACTTTTTCAGAGACATTATACTCTCTAGGGATATATGTGTAATAATTCAAGTCCTCGCTACCTGGTTTAGTATAATTAAAAACGACCTCTCCACCTTGATCATCTACATAAGCAATTGTATATACTTTTTCCCACTCTACCGGTATCATACTGCTAATCTTATTCGCAATCTCGTTGTACATTTGACTTAGTTTTTCTTCGAAAGTCATATTATCTCCCCTATAGTTCAGCTTCATCTTGCTCTTTAACATAATCTTTTATTTTTTTAACCCAATTTATGGCATATTCTTTTTCAGGCCAAATTCCAAATTTTTTATACATATAATAATGTTCTCTTCCCATTGGTCCAAATTCTGAATTCACCCAATCAATATAATCAAAAGATACATTCAATTTGCCATCTCTTGTAAAGTCAAATTCACATGATGTCCATGGTTCGAGTCCTTCTTCTATAAACAATTCTCTTAAATTATCAAATTGCTTATATAATTCATATACTGAGTCCATAAATTCTGATCTTGGTATATTATATTTATTTAACACGCTCGTATAGTAAAATAATTCATCACTGCTTGGTTCAGTATAATTGTAAAACACTTCTCCACTTCTTTCATTTACATAAGCCATTGCATATACCGTTTCCCATTCTACCGGTATCATACTGCTAATTTTATTCGCAATCTCATTGTACATTTCATTTAGTTTTTCTTCGAAAGCCATGTTATCTCCCCTATATTTCAGCTTCATCTTGCTCTTTAATATATTGTTCGATTTCTTTAATTTCTTTCATTTCATATTCCATTTCTGGTATAACCCCAAATTTTTTGTACATATAATAATTTTCACGGCCTAATTGATCAAACTCCGTATTAACCCAATCAATATAATCAAAAGATACATTCAATGTACCTTCTCTTGTAAAATCAAATTCGCATGATGTCCATGGTTCTAGTCCTTCTTCTTTAAATAAATTTCTTAATTCCTCAAACAAATCATATAAATCCATCCATAAATCATCAAATACTTGCACAGAAATGTTATACTCCTTAGGTATATCGGTGTAATAATTCAATTCATCGCTGTTTGGTTTAGTATAATTAAAGAATACTTCACCTCCTCCATCATCTATATAAGCCATTGTATATACCTTTTCCCATTCTACTGGTATCATGCTACTAATTTTATTCGAAATCTCGTTGTACATTTCATTTAGTTTTTCTTCGAAAGTCATGTCATCTCCCCTATATTTCAGCTTCTTCTTGCTCTTTAATATATTGTTCGATTTCTTTAATTTTTTCCATTTCATATTCCATTTCTGGTATAACCTCGAATTTTTTGTACATATAATAATTTTCAAGACTCAATTGATCAAATTCTGTATTTAACCAATCTATATAATCAAAAGATACTTTCAATTTACCATCTCTTGTAAAATCAAATTCACATGATGTCCATGGTTCATGTCCTTCTTTTTTAAAAGTTTCTCTTAACTCATCAAACATTCGATAAACTTTCATCCATAAATCCATAAAAATATCATTTGAGACATTGCAATCTTTAGGAATATCTGAATAATAATTCAATTCTTCACTTCCAGGTTTAGTATAATTAAAAATGACCTCTCCACCTTGATTATCTACATAAGCAATTGTATATACCTTTTCCCACTCAACCGGTATCATTCCACTAATCTCATTTGCAATTTTATTGTACATTTCACTTTGTTTTTCTTCGAAAGTCATGTTATCGCCTCTATTGTTCAGCTTCATCTTGCTCTTTAATATATTGCTCGATTTCTTTAATTTCTTCCATTTCATATTCCATTTCTGGTATAACCCCAAATTTTTTGTACATATAATAATTTTCACGACCCAATTGATCAAATTCTGTATTTAACCAATCTATATAATCAAAAGATACTTTCAATTTACCTTCTTTTGTAAAATCAAACTCACATGATGTCCATGGTTCATGTCCTTCTTCTATAAACAATTCTCTTAGTTTTTCAAATTGATCATGCAACTCATATACTGAATTCATAAATCCTGATCTCGAAATATTATACTTTTTTATCACGCTTGTATAGTAAAATAATTCATCACTTCTTGGTTCAGTATAATTGAAAAACACTTCTCCAGATTCTTCATCGATATATGCCATTGCATATACCTTTGCCCACTCTACCGGTATCATGCTGCTAATCTTATTCGCAATCTCGTTGTACATTTCATTTAGTTTTTCTTCGAAAGTCATGTTATCTCCCCTATATTTTCATTACCGTTAAATAAAAAGCATTAAACAACACCTCTACGTGGCTTAATGCTTCTTCAAAATAATATTACTCATTTTAAACCTAAATAAACTAATGAAACTAAAATAACTGAAACTATTGTTACAATAATAGAAATTCTCAATGATTTTTCACATTACAATTTATTCAACTTCTTATCATTATACTAATCTTGATAAAATCATATTCAGAATAAATAACCAACAACTGAATAATATTGGCCTTATTACAACAAAAGCAAACGCTCCTTTTCTAACTCTAATAATTAAATCCCAAACAGCAAATATAATAATGATAAATAAGCTGAGTATGAAAAATGAGATACTTAAGTCACGTGTTTCCGCAGTAATTTGAGGCGTTGACTTTAATGTCATTAATACCGTTAGTACTATAGCTACTATCAAAGAAATAATCCCTTTATACTTAGCTATTTCAATGTTTATACGTAAGCTTTCAACTGAATTATATTCAGATTTATTAACTATTCCACTTGAACTATCTGTAATGTTCTTATATTTTAATAATAATGGTCTGTTCCAAAGATTTCTAAAAGCCATCCATGCATAAAACAAACTCCCCATATACAAAATCACATTGAAATTTGTTAACTGATCATAGCTGTCACCTATAAAAATATAAGTGATACCAATTACTACAAACACAATGGCATAGATGATTATAGGCAATACTACTATTTTTTCAGAATACATCACAGCAGTTAAATATATAATATAATACAGTCCGGCTACGACAATTAATAATAAGAACTCCATATT
>NZ_JACYHC010000494.1:0-4170 GCF_017152085.1 Staphylococcus sp. EG-SA-2 | reverse complement strand
GCTAACGCCTCTTAACAATGCGAAACATAGCTGGCCTTTTTTTGTAATAGGAAAATTTATAGTTATGGCTAAATCACTTGAAATTGACAAATCTATAATTAAATACGCACGTAAGTAATTTTGATCGTTCATTGTTATTGTTTTATGTTTTAGGAAATGTGCTATTGAAAGGTTTAAAGATGATTGGAATTTCTTGGTTTCTTGACTTATATAGTTAGAAAGAGGGCGTTGTCCTTAATGGCATTTCTGAGATCAGAAATGCTATTAATAAACATTTGGAATATACAAATATAACTGAAGAATGTATTTAAAAACTTAGAATGTATATCTATCCTTAAATAGTTGTAGTACTATTGATCTTTAAACATAAGATGTAAATGGAAAAGATATTGTATTTTAACAACATTTCAATTTATAATATATTTGTATGTCATATTTCTAGCAATTTTTATAGTTTTATAGCTATTTAATTCGTATTTGAGATAAAAGGAGAGGTTTGGATGGGATATAGAATAGAAACAAGAACGTTTGAAGAGTTAGAAGGAAAATTAAAGTTACCAACTTTTCAAAGAGCACTAGTTTGGTCTAATAATCAAAAGCAAGAATTTTTCTCAACGCTGAAAGATGGTTTTCCTTTTGGTTCTATTCTGTTATACGAATATGAAAATGATAATAAATACAGTCTTATTGATGGCCTGCAAAGGTATTCTACAATGGTAGATTTCATGGAGAATCCAACAAACTATATTGAATTTGAAGATTTTACATTGAAAATTGCTGAATTGTATAAAGGGGCATCAGAGAGTACAAAAGCAGAAGTAGTTAATTATGCCGAAGATATTCTGCTGAAAATTATTGAAAAATATATTGATTCTACAAAAGAAAATGTAAAAGTAAATGAACTAGCTAAAAAAATGGTGGATAAATTTCCAGTATTAGGTGAAACAGATATTAGAGATGAAATCACTCAAATACAGTCAGATGTTATTACTTATTTTAATAATCAACTAGATATTAGTAATGTCAAGATTCCGTGTATCTTCTTTGAAGGAGAAGAGACTGAATTGGCAGAAGTTTTTCAAAGGTTAAACAGTGGAGGTAAAAAGTTATCGAAGTATCAAGTTTTTGCTGCACATTGGGACAGATATGAAGTTGAATTGGGAGATTTAAAGTATAGTGATGAGATACTTAAAAATGTAATAGAAAGGTACGAAAGATTAAATAATGATAGAGGTATCTTAATTGAAAATTTTGACCCTAAAGAAATGGAGACGTCAAGAGTAATTAATTTATCTGAATTATGTTATGGACTTGGTAAAGTGATTTCTGATGAATTACAAGCATTTTTTAAAGAGTCAACAGAAGATATATGCAATGAATTAGGATTTCAAACAATGCTAATTGTATTTGGCATTCCTACAAATAAGATGAATGAGTTACCATATAAATATCAATATATGAAGAATAAAAATAATATAGAAATCTTGTTTGAAAAAATTGTGAAGATATATAAAATAATAAATAACAAGTTTAAAGAAGCTTTCTCTATGGTAGTATCGTCAAGAGAAGATAAATATGAAACTAAATCTTTTACTAGATTACAAATAATGTCATTCTTTTCATCTTTATGGATCTCATCGTATAGTATTGAATTAGATGAAAATAAAAACACATTTTCTATTAAACAAACTAAATCTTTGAAAAAAAATCAACAAGTGATTTTGTCTAATATCATAATTTATGCAATTTATGATGTGATAAGAAAGTACTGGTCAGGAACAGGTGATCGAAAATTAATGGATATATACATATCTCAAAACAATAGATATTTAAAGCCGTTAGCAAAAGAAGTGTTTAGAAATGAGCTACTTAGATGGAATGAAGAGAATATAAATAAGACAAGTATTAATATTCAAACGGATGAGAAGATGATCATTACTTTTATTGCTAATAAATTTAGAAGCTTCTATTCATCTTTGAATGATAATTTAGATTATGAACATATTTTTTCAAGAAAATTATACAAGCTGCATAAAGGTAATGCAATAATCCCTGCTGGATCTTTAGGTAACATCATGTTACTTGACTCTGGTATTAATAGAAGAAAAAAAGAAAAATTTCTTTATTCAGCAATAGATATTGATAAGGCATCTATTACGGGAACTATAGAAAATCAGTATGTTAACAACAGTTTTTATCCAGATAAAAGAACAATAGATACTATTGAAATAGATATAATTGATGAAAAATATGATAGTTTAATAAAAATGATCAAAAATCGTGGTGATAAATTAATAGAAGAAGTTGTTAGAGAATTATATAAATAAGTTTGATATATCTTGCTTTTTATTATCACGCTAGTTGATGGTATCTTTAAAGTGTGTATTACCTGATTGATATCAATACCAGGTATCGAATGAATATTTTTAAAATAATTGAGTTGTTGTGCTAATTGAATCATGGCATCATTTAATTGTTTGATACGATGGATAGATTGTTTTAATTGTTTAGGCGGCCTTTGTTGGTCGCCATTTTTATATAATAATATAAATGACCAAACCACAGCACCTATTAATTTAAGAGTGAGGTCATTTTTAAAGGTAAAAAAGGAGTAATTTTATATATTAAAATGATATATAAAACAAGTAGTATTAGTATGTTGTGAATTGTTATAGAATTTGACTTGTTAGCAATTTCGTAGTTATTGTAATAGCAAGTACTGTATGGTTTTATTTTTTAAAGGTAGTGAAATAATATTGGATTTTTGAAGTGAAATATTTGTAGATGGATACAACGAAGCATATTAGAAATACAAAAGGAACGATGAAATTAAATGTCCATCATTCCTTATGCCTAGTAGTTTTTTAGTTAATATATTTAATTGCTAACTTATTATTAGGGTCTCTTTCAAGAATTTTATTTGCGACCAATTGAATATTCTCATGTGAAATCATATTAAAGTCTGGTTCTCCAAGGATTTCTAAAAATTCGTATAATAAATTAGCATTATTAAATTGCGAAATCTCTAACGATTGCCAATAATGATAGTATGCTAAATCATAGGCATTATCTATGTAATTGAAATGAAAGTGATAGATGCTTGCGACCATTTCATGATATTCAATTGTATTTATTTGATTCGCAAGATTTGATAAATATGATACTAATTTTTCATCTGAAATTTCGTTCGACATAAAGTATGTTAGAATATTCTCCATATCTTTATTCTCTAACATATTTTTTAATTCAGTTGGTAATAAATTTAATAGAATGTTAACGCTTTTCATTTATTTAACCCATCCATTCGATATATATATTGCCATTTTTTCGTGTATAAGTTATGACTACAGTTCTATCACTCATGACAAGTGTTTTTTGGTATGCGGACTTTTTGTATCGGCTTTGCTTTCCATACCTCATAACATGCGACATTACTTTAGAAACATCTTTCCAATTGTTTTTAGTAACTTTATTCCAATTATGTTTACTAGCAAGAATATGTTTTCTTTTATTAGCTCCTAGATTGGCTACAGAAGGTAAAAATTTACCAAAACTCTTTGTTTTGATAGCGGTTTGAGTTGCTTTTTTTCCATATGTTTTAATTGCATAGTTTATTCCGTATCAGCTACTGCAGCTAATATTACTAATGGCAATGCAGAAGATTTAGCTTCAATTGAGTTGAATTTTATTATTTCGCCAGTTTCTTTGTCGATTAATGTAGCTTCATATTCTTCATTTTCAAATTGTTCTACGAAAACGTCATAATCCTTATTTATTAGTTTTCCATTTTCATCGACGTATCTGCCCTTATCATCCATAGTATTAGTATTCAAATCATATTGAATATTTTTATCTAAATCAATATCTTTTTTCGTTTTTCCACTAACGTCTTTTTCAAGCTTTATATTTACAATTTTTAAGCAGAAGTATCCCATTATTTCAAGGTCTGATTTATCTATAATTAAATACGTACGTATGGAATTTTGATCGTTCATTTTTATTGCTTTATGTTTTAGGAAATGTGCTATTGAAGGGTTTAAAGATGTTTGGAATTTCTTGGTTTCTTGACTTATATAGTTATGAAAGAGGGCGTTGTCCTTTATTAAATTTCTGAGATCAGAAATGCTATAAATAAAGTGATTAAGATTTTTTGTTTTCATGTAATTTAAG
>NZ_JACYHC010000493.1:0-4188 GCF_017152085.1 Staphylococcus sp. EG-SA-2 | reverse complement strand
GACTATAATAAAGCTAAAGTTTATGGGTCAAAAACATTCGGCAAAGGTGTCGTACAAACTACAAGAGAGTTTAAGGATGGTTCATTGTTAAAATATACTGAAATGAAATGGTTAACGCCAGATGGTCATTATATTCACGGTAAGGGCATTAAACCAGACGTTACTATTGACACACCTAAATATCAATCTTTAAATGTCATTCCTAATACGAAAACATTTAAAGTTGGAGACGATGATAAAAATATTAAAACTATTAAAATTGGTTTATCAGCTTTAGGTTATAAAGTTGATAATGAATCAACGCAATTTGATCAAGCTTTAGAAAATCAAGTTAAAGCTTTCCAACAAGCGAATAAACTCGAGGTAACTGGTGAATTTAATAAAGAAACGAATAATAAATTTACTGAGTTATTAGTTGAAAAAGCTAATAAACATGATGATGTTCTCGATAAGTTGATTAATATTTTAAAATAAGCGATACACACTACTAAAATTGTATTATTATTATGTTAATGACACGCTTCCTAAATTTGCAAAGATAGCAATTTAGGAGGCGTGTTTATTTTTATTGACGTCTAACCCTAAAAGATATAAATTAGACATTTACAAATGATGTAAATAACGCAATTTCTATCATCGCTGTTAACAATTCATGCTTTAATATACTATGAGCATATACTTTTTAAATAGTATTATTCACTAGTTTTAACAATCGATTAATTGGTATATGATACTTTTATTGGTTATTTTCATCCCATAGTGTGATAATTACTATTTTTCATTCATAATAAAGGTTTAAAGCATGTTAATAGTGTGTAAGATTAACATGTACTGAAAAACATGTTTAACATAACGATATAAGGAGTGACGTACATGATCCGTCTAGGTAAAATGTCAGATTTAGATCAAATCTTAAATCTAGTAGAAGAAGCAAAAGAATTAATGAAAGAACACGACAACGAGCAATGGGACGATCAGTACCCACTTTTAGAACATTTTGAAGAAGATATTGCTAAAGATTATTTGTACGTATTAGAGGAAAATGACAAAATTTATGGCTTTATTGTTGTCGACCAAGACCAAGCAGAATGGTATGATGACATTGACTGGCCAGTAAATAGAGAAGGCGCCTTTGTTATTCATCGATTAACTGGTTCGAAAGAATATAAAGGAGCTGCTACAGAATTATTCAATTATGTTATTGATGTAGTTAAAGCACGTGGTGCAGAAGTTATTTTAACGGACACCTTTGCGTTAAACAAACCTGCACAAGGTTTATTTGCGAAATTTGGATTTCATAAGGTCGGTGAACAATTAATGGAATATCCGCCATATGATAAAGGTGAACCATTTTATGCATATTATAAAAATTTAAAAGAATAGAGGTAATATTAATGACGAAAATCGCATTTACCGGAGGGGGAACAGTTGGACACGTATCAGTAAATTTAAGTTTAATTCCAACTGCATTATCACAAGGTTATGAAGCGCTTTATATTGGTTCTAAAAATGGTATTGAAAGAGAAATGATTGAATCACAACTACCAGAAATTAAGTATTATCCTATTTCGAGTGGTAAATTAAGAAGATATATTTCTTTAGAAAATGCCAAAGACGTATTTAAAGTATTGAAAGGTATTCTTGATGCTCGTAAAGTTTTGAAAAAAGAAAAACCTGATCTATTATTTTCAAAAGGTGGATTTGTATCTGTGCCTGTTGTTATTGCAGCCAAATCATTAAATATACCAACTATTATTCATGAATCTGACTTAACACCAGGATTAGCGAATAAGATAGCACTTAAATTTGCCAAGAAAATATATACAACATTTGAAGAAACGCTAAACTACTTACCTAAAGAGAAAGCTGATTTTATTGGAGCAACAATTCGAGAAGATTTAAAAAATGGTAATGCACATAATGGTTATCAATTAACAGGCTTTAATGAAAATAAAAAAGTTTTACTTGTTATGGGTGGAAGCTTAGGAAGTAAAAAATTAAATAGCATTATTCGCGAAAACTTAGATGCATTATTACAACAATATCAAGTGATACATTTAACTGGTAAAGGATTAAAAGATGCTCAAGTTAAAAAATCAGGATATATACAATATGAATTTGTTAAAGAGGATTTAACAGATTTATTAGCAATTACGGACACAGTAATAAGTAGAGCAGGATCAAATGCGATTTATGAGTTCTTAACATTACGTATACCAATGTTATTAGTACCATTAGGTTTAGATCAATCCCGAGGCGACCAAATTGACAATGCAAATCATTTTGCTGATAAAGGTTATGCTAAAACGATTGATGAAGAACAATTAACAGCACAAATTTTATTACAAGAACTAAATGAAATGGAACAGGAAAGAACTCGAATTATCAATAATATGAAATCGTATGAACAAAGTTATACGAAAGAAGCTTTATTTGATAAGATGATTAAAGACGCATTGAATTAATGGGGGGTAATGCTTTATGAGTCAATGGAAACGTATCTCTTTGCTCATCGTTTTTGCATTGGTTTTTGGAATTATCGCGTTTTTCCACGAATCAAGACTAGGGAAATGGATTGATAATGAAGTTTATGAATTTATATATTCATCAGAGAGCTTTATTACGACATCTATCATGCTTGGGGCTACTAAAGTAGGTGAAGTCTGGGCAATGTTATGTATTTCATTACTTCTTGTGGCATATCTCATGTTAAAGCGCCACAAAATTGAAGCATTATTTTTTGCATTAACAATGGCACTATCTGGAATTTTGAATCCAGCATTAAAAAATATATTCGATAGAGAAAGACCTACATTGCTGCGTTTAATTGATATAACAGGATTTAGTTTTCCTAGCGGTCATGCTATGGGATCAACTGCATATTTTGGAAGTGGTATCTATCTATTAAATCGATTAAATCAAGGTAATTCAAAAGGTATTCTTATAGGGTTATGTGCAGCTATGATTTTATTGATTTCCATATCACGTGTATATCTAGGTGTACATTATCCAACAGATATTATTGCCGGCATTATTGGTGGCGTATTTTGCATTATTTTATCAACGTTATTACTTAGAAATAAATTAATAAATTAAATAGTAAAAAAACAAAAGCAGTAAACCTAAAGTGTCGTAAGGGTTTACTGCTTTTATAAAACGTTGTTATAACGTATATTGTCTTTTACGGGCATATAAAAGGGGAATATTTGAAAATGACCAATCCAACAAGAACGAAACGTTGTGGGGGGGATGTTCTATGTGGTATTGATAATCATTTTCAACTACTATTATACATTAGTGAGAATCATTGTCAATTAGAAACTAAAACTTTTTTTGAATATTTTTTAAGAATAGTAAATAAAACGCATGATTACGCTATTTTAGAAAATAAAAAAATTTGTATTTCTCATTAGAATTAGAATATTTAAAAGTTATGAGGTTTAAAAATTATATTGTTTACATACTCCTTTTGAATTTATACATTATGAAATGTTACTTCCAAGTTCAAAATCGCACATTGAAATGATGTGTGAAAATGTTTAAACTACGGTCATTTTGTGAAAATAAAGATAATAACTATTCATTTTACAATAGTGAAAAGTCAGTATATGACAACAATTAATATTGCGGTAAGGCCTTGTGTTACAGTATTCTATATTTAAGTACTGCAATCAGAATTAACAGAATGCCATTAACTGATTATTAAATATTTGAGTTAATAAATAATTAATGATTGTAGCTTGAAAAATTTAAAACATGGTTATTGATTTGTGATAAAATTTAAACGTAAACAAACTAATTTAAAAAGCAACTATTGTATAGAAAAATACAAAATTTAAAATATATTATCTTATTAGAAAAAGTCGTAATATGAGGTGTACAAATGACGCAAATTTTAATAGTAGAAGATGAACAAAACTTAGCAAGATTTCTTGAATTGGAACTCACACATGAAAATTACAATGTGGACACAGAGTATGATGGACAAGACGGTTTAGATAAAGCGCTTAGCCATTACTATGATTTAATCATATTAGATTTAATGTTGCCGTCAATTAATGGCTTAGAAATTTGTCGCAAAATTAGACAACAACAATCTACACCTATCATTATAATTACAGCGAAAAGTGATACGTATGACAAAGTTGCTGGGCTTGATTACGGTGCAGACGATTATATAGTTAAGCC
>NZ_JACYHC010000492.1:0-4225 GCF_017152085.1 Staphylococcus sp. EG-SA-2 | reverse complement strand
AAACTATTTAGTATTTGTAAAATTGAAATAATCAATGTAATAACAGTTGCGAGTCGATAGGCCCAACTGAATCTGAATGTGCTAAACATGTTAGCAAATGATATCAGTACAAGTGCAATAGACACGGGATATATTAATGTCAACAATGGTACAGCAATTTTTAAAATCATTTCTAAACCAAGTGTTGTAAATAAGAACCCTATGATAGAGAAAATAAGTGCGAATATTTTATAAGAAAACTTAGGTACGTGTTTCTTAGTAAATGTGGCGCAAGCATTGACGAGTCCTATACATGTTGTTAGGCATGCAAGGATAACCGTCATTCCAAATACGAGGTTACCGAACGAACCAAATACTCGTAATGAGTTGTACGTCAATATATCTGTACCATCTTTAAAGTTTCCTGGAGCTGTTGATGCCCCAACGTATGCAAGTGCAAAGTAAATCATTCCAAGTAATATGGCTGCAATAAGACCTGAAAAGCAGACATATTTTAAAATTTTCATGCGATCTGTGAGGCCTTTAAACTTATAACCATTGACAATGACTACGGAAAAAGCTAACGCAGCAACAAGATCCATTGTAAAATAGCCTTCCAAACTTCCTGAAATGAAAGGATGTGTTATATATTTATCCTTAGGTGCACTTAGTGCAGATTCAGGGTTGAAAATGACAGCAATACTTAATAGAGCGACCATTAATAGTAATAATGGTGTTAATAATTTACCTAAATTATCAACGATTTTCGATGGATTTAAACTAATCCAGTAAACGATGGCAAAAAAGATTGCTGCGAATATAATTAAAGTCCATTGGTTATGCACAGGTAAAATGTGTCTTGTACCAATTTCGTACGCGACATTTGCAGCACGTGGAATACCGTAAAATGCTCCGATAGACATGTAAATCACGACAGCAAAAATAAACCCGAACCATGGATGTATACGATTGCCTACACTTTCAACACCTTCATCATAAAATGCAACAACAATAACAGTAATAAAGGGGAGTAATATGCCTGTAAGGGCAAAGCCTAGCATACCAATCCACATATTTTGACCCGCTGTATGGCCAAGAATGGGCGGGAATATTAAATTTCCGGCTCCAAAAAATAGTGAAAATAACATGAGGCCCGAAATAATAACTTGTTTTTTCAATGTAATTTCCTTCCTAAAACTAGATATTCATAATAATTTAAAAAATCTGAAAAATAAAAACGTTCTTACTTTATCTTTAAATGACAATACTATGATTCTATTATTTTATAAAAAAGATTGCAATAATAACGTCTTGCTATTATTGGATAATGACAATTAAAGTGTCGTTTTTATGAATTAAAATAAGTGAAAATAAGTTGGAAATACGTTGGAGCGTTGTGATTTTTATGAGAAATTGTATGAGTGAGGACTGCTATTTATAAAAGGTAAACTATGGATGAGTTTATAGTTGTTCCAATAGGTAAATAAGAGATAGCACACTGTACACATAATGATACGTGGATGAGTGAATATGTCTGATAGGAAGGCCTAGTCACTCAAATGAATTTAAGTTTATTACGTGATAAATCACAAATCTCTCTCATGTGATAGGTCTCCCATTAAATCATGCTTATATGAAATGTTCACATATTTGTTAGCTTTTCAAGAAATAATATTAAATATCTTTTCATAGTATAGCAATATTAAATAAATGCATTTATAATTTTAACTGTATTTTAAATATTAATCATGAGGTGATAAGATGAATAAAATTTCAAAGTATATTGCAATAGCATCATTATCGGTAGCGGTTACAGTTTCAGCACCACAAACGACAAATTCTACAGCGTTTGCCAAAAGTTCTGCTGAAGTTCAACAAACGCAACAAGCTTCTATACCAGCATCACAAAAGGCGAATCTTGGTAATCAAAATATTATGGCAGTGGCTTGGTATCAAAATTCAGCTGAAGCAAAAGCATTATATTTACAAGGTTATAACAGTGC
Organism: Staphylococcus sp. EG-SA-2; assembly: GCF_017152085.1. Lineage (NCBI taxonomy): Bacteria > Bacillati > Bacillota > Bacilli > Caryophanales > Staphylococcaceae > Staphylococcus > Staphylococcus sp. EG-SA-2. The sequence continues at coordinate 2,243 of NZ_JACYHC010000492.1, read as the reverse complement.
AAAGACACAGTTAGATAAAGAGATTAAAAAGAATAAAGGTAAACATAAGTTAGCTATTGCTTTGGATTTAGATGAAACAGTTTTAGATAATTCTCCATATCAAGGCTATGCATCAATACATAATAAACCTTTCCCAGAAGGTTGGCATGAATGGGTACAAGCTGCTAAAGCTAAACCTGTCTATGGCGCAAAAGAATTCTTGAAATATGCTGACAAAAAAGGTGTCGATATCTACTATATTTCTGATAGAGATAAAGAAAAAGATTTAAAGGCAACACAAAAGAACTTAAAACAACAAGGTATCCCTCAAGCTAAGAAGAGTCATATTTTACTAAAAGGTAAAGATGATAAGAGTAAAGAATCACGCAGACAAATGGTTCAAAAGGATCATAAACTTGTCATGCTATTTGGAGATAATTTATTAGACTTTACAGATCCAAAAGAAGCTACAGCTGAATCTCGTGAAGCATTAATTGAAAAACATAAAGACGATTTCGGTAAGAAATATATCATTTTCCCTAACCCAATGTATGGTAGTTGGGAAGCTACGATTTACAACAATAACTATAAAGCAAGTGACAAAGCAAAAGATAAATTACGTAAAAATGCTATTAAGCAATTCGATCCTAAAACAGGCGAAGTTAAATAATATATGAATTGGACGTCTACATGTACTTAAAGGTATATGTAGGCGTTTTTAAATTGATCCTTAATTTTAAATGTACCGTACAAAAATAATAGACAATTAATTGCATTTTCCATAAATTTGCTTTTAATATAAAAAGTTCGGGTATAATGAAGGATAAGTGTATGTATAACATTACAGAGCGCAACACGACGTACGTGCATCTAAGAATATAAACAATGTTTAAATCATAGTAGTAGGGAGAGAAATGCATGTTTTTAGCTTGGAATGAAATACGGCGCAACAAATTGAAGTTTGGACTAATTATTGGTGTGTTAACGATGATTAGTTACTTGCTATTTTTATTATCTGGATTGGCGAATGGTCTTATCAATATGAATAAAGAAGGTATTGATAAGTGGCAAGCAGAGGCCATTGTTCTAAATAAAGATGCCAATCAAACTGTGCAACAATCTGTTTTTAACAAGAAAGATATTGAAAATAAATACAAGAAGCAAGCTACTTTGAAGCAAACAGGGGAAATTGTGTCTAATGGCCATCAAAAAGACAATGTTTTAGTGTTCGGTGTTGAAAAGTCATCATTTTTAGTTCCGAGTTTAATAGAAGGGCATAAAGCGACTAAAGATAATGAAGTGTTAGCTGATGAAACGCTTAAAAATAAAGGATTTAAAATTGGTGACACATTATCACTATCTCAATCAGATGAAAAATTGCATATCGTAGGTTTTACAGAAAGTGCAAAATATAATGCGTCACCAGTCATTTTCACGAATGACGCTACCATTGCCAAGATCAATCCTAGATTGACTGGAGATAAAATTAATGCAGTTGTTGTACGTGATACAAATTGGAAAGACAAAAAATTAAACCAAGAGCTTGAAGCGGTAAGTATTAATGACTTTATTGAAAATTTACCAGGTTATAAACCACAGAACTTAACATTAAACTTTATGATTTCATTCTTATTTGTCATTTCAGCTACAGTTATAGGCATTTTCTTATATGTCATGACATTACAAAAAACAAGTTTATTTGGCATATTAAAGGCTCAAGGATTTACGAATGGCTATTTAGCGAACGTAGTTATTTCGCAGACGCTCATATTAGCATTATTTGGTACGGCATTTGGCTTACTGTTAACAGGCGTTACAGGTGCATTTTTACCTGATGCAGTACCTATCAAATTCGATGTACTAACATTACTCGTATTTGCAATTGTGTTAATGATTGTCTCTGTATTAGGAAGTTTATTCTCCATTTTAACAATTAGAAAAATAGATCCGTTAAAGGCGATTGGGTAGGAGGTGTAGCAAATGTTGAAATTTGAAAATGTAACAAAGTCATTTAAAGATGGGAATCGTAACATTGAAGCGGTTAAAGATACAAATTTTGAGATAAATAAAGGTGATATTATAGCATTGGTTGGACCTTCTGGCTCTGGTAAAAGTACATTTCTAACTATGGCAGGTGCTTTACAAACGCCGACATCTGGGCACATTTTAATCAATAACCAAGATATTACGACAATGAAGCAAAAAGCATTGGCAAAAGTTAGAATGTCTGAAATAGGTTTTATTTTACAAGCTACAAACCTTGT
>NZ_JACYHC010000491.1:0-4247 GCF_017152085.1 Staphylococcus sp. EG-SA-2 | reverse complement strand
ATTTCATTTTTTGTGATGTTACCATTAGCAGCAATTACTTGTGTTATTTGGCCAACTGTTCAGCACGGTATTGGTTCAATGCAACACTTTATCATCGCTTCAGGCTATATCGGTGTTTGGCTGTACCACTTCTTAGAACGTGTATTAATACCAACAGGATTACATCACTTTATTTATGCACCAATTGAAGTTGGACCAGTAGTAGTCAATCATGGCTTGAAAGCTGAATGGTTACAACATTTAAATGAGTTTGCTAAGAGTACTAAGCCATTAAAAGAGCAATTCCCTTATGGCTTTATGCTTCAAGGAAATGGGAAAGTATTTGGATGTTTAGGTATTGCTTTAGCAATGTATGCTACGACACCTAAAGAAAATCGTAAAAAAGTAGCAGCATTACTTATTCCTGCAACATTAACAGCAGTCGTTGTAGGTATTACTGAGCCATTAGAATTTACATTCTTATTCATCGCACCATACTTATTTGTTTTACACGCAGTTTTAGCAGCATCAATGGATACTTTAATGTACGCATTTGGTGTTGTAGGTAACATGGGTGGTGGCTTGTTAGACTTTATTTCAACAAACTGGTTGCCATTAGGTAAAGAACATTGGGGTACTTATGTTGCACAAGTTATTATCGGTCTGATATTTGTAGCGATTTACTTCTTCTTATTCAGATTCTTAATTTTGAAATTTGATATTCCATTACCTGGACGTAAGAAAACAGAAGAGGAAGTTAAATTATTTTCTAAGCAAGATTACAAAAATAAAAAAGGTGATAGCGTAGATTCTAAACGTGCTTCAACAGGTAATGAATACGAAGACAAAGCTGCGTATTACCTCGACGGTTTAGGCGGCAAAGAAAATATCAAAGATGTTACTAACTGTACAACAAGATTACGCTTAACTGTTTATGATGAAAGTAAAGTTGCGGATACGGAATATTTCACGCATCAACAAATGGCACACGGATTAGTAAAGAGTGGTAAGAGTATCCAAGTTGTAGTAGGTATGACAGTACCACAAGTTCGTGAAGCATTTGAACAAATGGTTGAGGATCAATCGTCCGAAGATAAATAATACAAAAAAAGACACATCACTATACGCAATCATTGTAAATGATCATCGTATAGATGTGTCTTTTATTATGATATACGAGCTTTGCTCATAGATGACGATCTATAATTGGCAGATAGAATGTCGATATTTCTAGTTGCAATCGTATGTAACAATTTAGCAAATATTTCTGGCGTACATATAATATGTGCATGAGACTTATTCAACGTATAAGTGATATCAGTGTGATTTTGGAACATATTCATAATATCGATGACTTTGTCTTTAATGAAAGCATCTTGCAAGCCATCAATATTGATATCGAAACGCTTTGCAGATTGATATAAATTATCAGAATCAAGTAATTCATTTATTTTCTTTGGTGAAAGTACTTGGAAAATACTATACTGATGAAAACTTAAAAATGAAATGAAGTATGGAAGTTGTTGCTTTGGTAAGCTAATTTCTAATACATACTGATTAAACTGTTTGTTTATTGAGAATTGCAACGCATCACAAAATTGTACACTTTTGCATAACTTACTTAATTTTTTTCTAGTAGTACGGTCATTTAAACCGGCGATGTTGATGATGTATGTTTCGAATTTATCAATTAACATGTGAGGACCTCCCGAGGAATACATGGCATTAAATACACGTTTAATATTTATAAAGGTGACTTAATTTTGTTCAAGTTGATTTTACCACGCTTTTTTTCTTTATTCACTAAGACTTTTGAATGAAGTTTAAAATAATTGTTTATCAGTGATAAAATATTTGCAATAAGAAGAGAATGGCTAAATAATCTTAATTTTCAGAAAAGTAATTGTAACCTTACTGGTCTTATGGTAATATTTTTCAATATTATCGACGAGGATGTGTTAACAATGTTTCAAAAATTGAGTATATTTGCCACGAAGAGTTTTTTGGTATGGATGTTAGTAGCAGCTGTTATTGGATTTATTTTCCCACAACATGTTGCGACATTAGGTAAGTGGGTACCTTATTTACTTGGTATTGTTATGTTAGGTATGGGATTAACAATTACACCTAATGATTTCAAAATGGTCTTTAAAGCACCTAGAGCAGTAATTATTGGTGTCTGTCTACAATTCAGTATTATGCCCACATTAGCATTTATAATTGCAAAGTCTTTTCATTTACCACCTGATATTGCTGTTGGCGTAATATTAGTTGGATGTTGTCCGGGTGGGACATCAAGTAATGTAATGAGTTATTTAGCCAAAGCTAACGTAGCACTTTCTGTTTCTATTACGACGGTCTCTACGTTGCTAGCGCCATTCGTTACACCTGCGTTAATATATCTATTTGCAAATGAATGGTTGGAAGTATCTTTCCTGAGTATGTTGTGGTCAGTTGTTCAAGTTGTATTAATTCCAATTGCTTTAGGTATTGTTTTGCAAATTATTAATCGTAAAATTGCTGAAAAAGCTTCTACAGCTTTGCCGATTATATCAGTTGTTGCTATTTCATTAATTTTAGCAATAGTTGTAGGTGGCAGTAAGCACCAAATCTTAACTACAGGATTATTAATATTTTTAGTAGTTATTTTACATAACGTATTAGGGTATACGATTGGATATTGGTTAGCTCGTCTTTTAAAATTAGATCGACAAGATCAAAAAGCAGTCAGTATTGAAGTTGGAATGCAGAACTCTGGTTTAGCTGTGTCATTAGCAGCATTGCATTTTAATCCAATTGCAGCAGTACCAGGCGCAGTGTTTAGTTTCATTCATAATATAACAGGGCCTATTTTAGCAAAGTATTGGTCAAAAAAGTTATAATTGCACTAATAGAATGAAGTGGTCATCGGACTATGTTAAGCTTTGATAAAGAGAAAAAATAGAGGAGTAAATATATGTATAGAGCAGTTATATTTGATTTCGATGGAACAATAATAGATACGGAACAACATTTATTTAATGTTATTAATAAACATTTAGAGATGCATAATGCCGATCCTATAAGCATTGATTTTTATCGTTCTTCTATTGGAGGAGCAGCTACAGATTTGCATGACCATTTAATTAAAGCGATTGGTTCGGAAAATAAAGATAAACTTTATGAAGAACATCATCTTACTAGTACAACATTACCGATGATTGATACGATTAAATCATTGATGGCATTTTTAAAGCAACGTCACATTCCTATGGCAATTGCCACAAGTAGTGTGAAAGCGGAAATAATGCCCACCTTTAAAGCATTAGGTCTAGACGATTATATAGAGGTAGTTGTTGGTAGAGAAGATGTTGAACAAGTTAAACCTGACCCTGAATTATATTTATCTGCAGTACAACAATTAAATTATATGCCGACACAATGTTTGGCTATTGAAGATTCTGTAAATGGTGCAACAGCCGCGATTGCAGCTGGATTAGATGTTATTGTTAATACGAATAAAATGACAAGCGCACAGGACTTTTCTAATGTAGATTATGTAGCAAAAGATATTGATTACGATCAAATTGTAGCGCGTTTCTTTACGAAATAGGAGGCGTATCATGATGGGTTACATTATATTGTTTTTTCTAGCTGGTCCAGTAATTTTAGGCGTTGGAAATTTGGTGATTGGTCCTATATTTAACAAACAGACACCATTTCGCGTGCAAGTAAGATCTTTTGTTGTTGGTTCAATGATTTACTTAATACTCGCAACAATTGGCTATTTTTTACTATTACAAGGTAAACTTTAACGAGAAAACCACCTTACCTCATTAAATGGACGACCATATGTATGTGAAATGGCAGAACGTTCATGTTTATGTATGAGATAGGGTGGTTTAAATAGTTACATATATTTTAATAATAATGTCACGATGATAAGTACAATTAAGATAATATCTATGCCTACCATAATTGTAGCTCTTGTTGCATTACTTCCTTGTTCTTTTGCTGATTTCATAGCACGGTAGTTTGGCACAAAGCTAATAATTAGTAAGATTAATACAATTACACCAATTAATGCTGTTGTCATGATGAACGACCTCCTTTATTTTTTTCAATCAATTCCCAAATAAACGTAGCAATCACACCGATGATTAACCCAGTGATGACACCGATTTGTACCGTTAAAAATATGGCGCCGAAAATGATACCAATAATTAATGCAATCGGTAAAGTCGTACCGAGTTTAATCTTGCGCTCTGGAGAATTAATAATAGTAAATA
>NZ_JACYHC010000490.1:0-4248 GCF_017152085.1 Staphylococcus sp. EG-SA-2 | reverse complement strand
TAATGTATGAATTTCAAAATCACTCAGTGGAATCAAATAAGCTTGATGACGACAGTAGCGAAACTGGTAAAACGCCAGAATACTCTTTAGATGAGTACTTAAGATATGGATTTGCAAATCAAAAAACTTCGGTCAAAATGACCTATAAAATAATTGGAGATTTTAAGCGAAAAGTACCGATTGACGAATTAGGTAACAAAAACGGCTTAGAATACTGTAAAGAAGCGGTAGACCTGTTTGGCTGTATAATTTACCCAAATGATACAGAGATTGGTTTTTATTCTCCTGAAACATTTTATCAAAGAAGCGAGAAAGTGATTCGATATCAATATAATACTGATACTGTATCTGCAACTGTCAGTACATTGGAATTAAGAACAGCTATAAAAGTTTTTGGAAAAAAGTATACAGCTGAGGAAAAGAAAAATTATAATCCTATTAGAACAACTGACATTAAATATTCAAATGGTTTTATAAAAGAAGGTACTTATCGTACCGAAACAATTGGGTCTAAAGCTACTATTAACTTTGATTGCAAGTATGGTAATGAAACAGTTAGATTTACAATAAAAAAGGGCTCTCAAGGTGGAATATATAAGTTGATTTTAGACGGCAAGCAAATTAAGCAAATTTCTTGTTTTGCTAAGTCGGTTCAGTCTGAAACAATAGATTTAATAAAAAATATTGATAAAGGCAAGCACGTTTTAGAAATGATATTTTTAGGAGAAGACCCCAAAAATAGAATTGATATATCTTCAAATAAAAAAGCTAAGCCTTGTATGTATGTTGGAACTGAAAAATCAACAGTCTTAAATTTAATTGCTGACAACTCAGGTCGCAATCAATACAAAGCAATTGTTGACTACGTCGCAGATAGTGCAAAGCAGTTTGGGATTCGATATGCTAATACGCAAACAAATGAAGATATCGAAACACAGGATAAGCTGTTAGAATTTGCAAAAAAGCAAATAAATGATACTCCTAAGACTGAATTAGATGTTAATTATATAGGTTATGAAAAAATAGAGCCAAGAGATAGCGTATTCTTTGTTCATGAATTAATGGGATATAACACTGAATTAAAGGTTGTTAAACTTGATAGGTCACATCCATTTGTAAACGCAATAGATGAAGTGTCTTTCAGCAATGAAATAAAGGATATGGTACAAATTCAACAAGCGCTTAACAGACGAGTTATTGCACAAGATAATAGATATAACTATCAAGCAAATCGTATAAATCATTTATACACTAGTACTTTGAATTCTCCTTTCGAGACAATGGATATAGGGAGTGTATTAATATAATGGCAACAGAAGAAGTTAAAATCAAAGCGCTACTTGAAAACGATAAACAGTATTTTCCAGCTACACATTGGAAAGCTATAAATGGGATACCTTATGCAGGCAGTAGTGATATTGATGGATTGCCTCAAGACGGTATCATTTCGGTAAATGATAAAAATAAATTAGATAATTTAAAAATAGGCGAAGCAGGAATTATTCAAAATAGCATTGTACAGAAATCCCCAAACGGTAAATTGTGGAAAATAACAGTTGACGATAGTGGGAAACTTGGTACAGTGCTATTTTATTAGAAAGGAAGGTGCATTATGGAAAATTTGTATTTAATAAAGGATTTGGGAGCTTTAGCAGGTCGAGATTATAGAGCTAAGGAAATACAAAACTTACAAAGAATAGAGCAATTTGCGCTTGGCTTGACAACAGAGTTTAAGTTGCATCAGAAAGCTAAAACAATTCAACACTTCGCTGAGCAAATTTATTATAATGGTAGATCGCAAGCAGCAGTAAACAAATCTTTACAAAGTCAAATTAACGCACTTGTTGTGGCACCACGTAATAACAGTGCTAATGAGATTGTTCAAGCTCGAGTTAATGTAAACGGCGAAACCTTTGACACATTAAAAGAACATTTAGACGATTGGGAAACCAAAACTCAAATTAATAAAGAGGAAACTATAAGAGAATTAAATAAGACCAAACAAGAAATTCTTGATATCGAGTATCGTTTTGAACCTGATAAGCAAGAATTTTTATTTGTGACAGAACTTGCACCTCTTACAAATGCAGTAATGCAATCCTTCTGGTTTGATAATAGAACAGGCATAGTATACATGACACAAGCTAGAAATAATGGCTATATGCTAAGTCGTCTAAGACCTAATGGTCAATTTATAGACAGCTCATTGATTGTAGGTGGGGGTCATGGTACACATAACGGTTATAGATATATTGATGATGAGTTATGGATTTATAGTTTTATCTTAAATGGTAATAATGAGAATACATTAGTTCGTTTCAAGTATACGCCTAATGTGGAAATTAGCTATGGCAAGTATGGTATGCAAGATGTATTTACAGGACACCCAGAAAAACCCTACATCACCCCTGTCATAAATGAAAAAGAAAATAAAATTCTATACAGAATTGAGAGACCTAGAAGTCAGTGGGAACTTGAAAACTCAATGAATTATATAGAGATAAGAAGTTTAGACGATGTTGATAAAAATATTGATAAAGTTTTGCATAAAATCAGTATCCCTATGAGACTAACAAACGAAACCCAACCAATGCAGGGTGTGACTTTTGATGAAAAATACTTGTATTGGTATACAGGAGACAGTAATCCAAATAATAGAAACTATTTAACGGCTTTCGATTTAGAAACAGGAGAAGAAGCGTATCAGGTTAATGCTGACTATGGTGGAACACTAGATTCATTTCCTGGCGAATTTGCGGAAGCAGAAGGTTTGCAAATATACTATGACAAAGATAGTGGTAAAAAAGCTTTGATGCTAGGTGTTACTGTCGGTGGTGATGGAAATAGAACACATCGTATTTTCATGATTGGGCAAAGAGGTATTTTAGAAATACTTCACTCAAGAGGCGTTCCTTTTATCATGAGTGACACAGGTGGTAGAGTTAAACCTTTACCAATGAGGCCTGATAAACTTAAGAATCTTGGGATGTTAACAGAGCCAGGTCTTTACTATTTATACACTGATCATACAGTTCAAATCGATGATTTCCCATTACCAAGAGAATGGCGTGATGCAGGTTGGTTCTTGGAAGTTAAGCCACCACAAACTGGCGGTGATGTAATTCAGATATTGACGCGTAATAGTTATGCAAGGAATATGATGACTTTTGAAAGGGTGCTTTCTGGAAGAACTGGAGACATTTCGGACTGGAATTATGTGCCTAAAAATAGTGGTAAATGGGAGAGAGTACCTTCATTCATCACAAAAATGTCAGATATTAACATAGTAGGCATGTCGTTTTATTTAACTACGGATGATACAAAACGTTTTACAGATTTTCCAACTGAACGTAAAGGGGTAGCTGGTTGGAACTTATATGTAGAAGCTTCAAACACAGGTGGCTTTGTTCATAGGCTAGTTCGTAATAGTGTTACAGCATCTGCTGAGATACTATTGAAAAATTATGATAGTAAAACAAGTTCAGGGCCATGGACTTTACACGAAGGGAGAATTATAAGTTAATGAGTAATTTAGAGAAATCTGTAGCTATAAATTTAGAAAACACAGCGCATTATGAAAATATTTCAAATCTAGATATAACTTTTAGAACAGGAGAGAGTGATTCTTCTGTTCTTCTTTTTAATATCACTAAAAATAATCAACCGTTATTATTGAGTGAAGAAAATATCAAAGCACGAATAGCGATTCGAGGTAAAGGAGTCATGGTAGTTGCTCCACTAGAAATATTAGATCCATTTAAAGGTATTTTAAAATTTCAATTACCTAATGATGTAATTAAACGAGATGGAAGTTATCAAGCTCAAGTTTCGGTTGCAGAATTAGGTAATTCAGACGTGGTAGTTGTCGAGAGAACTATCACATTTAACGTTGAAAAAAGTTTGTTTAGCATGATTCCATCTGAAACAAAATTACACTATATTGTTGAATTTCAGGAATTAGAAAAAACTATTATGGATCGTGCGAAAGCAATGGACGAGGCTATAAAAAATGGTGAAGATTATGCGAGTCTGATTGAAAAAGCTAAAGAAAAAGGTCTATCAGATATTCAAATAGCAAAATCTTCAAGTATAGATGAATTAAAGCAACTTGCTAATAGCCATATATCTGATTTGGAAAATAAAGCGCAAGCATATTCAAGAACATTCGATGAGCAAAAGCGATATATGGATGAGAAACATGAAGCCTTCAAGCAGTCAGTGAATAGTGGTGGTTTAGTCACAAGTGGT